>JAYWEQ010000023.1:0-12574 GCA_043779185.1 Pseudobdellovibrionaceae bacterium | reverse complement strand
GCGGCCACCATGGTTACGGCAGGCGTCTATATGATTGTTAGATTAAATCCGCTTTTTATGATGGCGCCGCACACGATGATGATCATTTCAATCATCGGCGCCGCAACCGCTGTCTTAGCGGCAACTATTGGAATGACCCAATGGGATATCAAAAAGGTTTTGGCCTACTCGACAGTTTCACAATTGGGCTACATGTTTTTAGCCGTTGGTGTTGGCGCTTTTAATGCGGCCATGTTTCATCTTGTCACGCATGCTTTTTTTAAAGCGCTTATGTTTTTGGGCTCTGGAAGCGTGATCCATGCTATGCATGAAGAACAAGATATTCGCAAAATGGGTGGACTTAGAAAATATTTACCCATCACCCATTTCACTTTTCTTTTAGGCTGGCTGGCAATTATCGGCATGCCTCCTTTTGCAGGCTTCTTTTCAAAAGATGAAATTTTATGGATGTCATTTCATTCGCCGATGGGACATCCCTTATTATGGGCGGCGGGTGCGATCGGCGCAACACTAACAGCTTTTTATATGACAAGACTGATGGCGCTGACGTTTTGGGGCAAAAGCCGTGTTCCCAAAGATGTACATCCTCATGAATCTCCGGCTTTGATGACGGGGCCTTTGATCATTCTTGGAATTTTGTCAGTGATTGGTGGCTGGATGGGAATTCCGCACGTCATCTCTGAAATTTTACCAGGCAACCCGATTAACTTTTTTGAAACTTGGCTAGAGCCCATCATCAAAGTTGTGCCAGGCATGGAGCACGCGGCGGCTGAAACAGAATGGATTATGATGGGAATTTCTGTTTCGTTAGCGCTGGTCTCTGCCATCGTAGCGTATCAGTTTTATGTGAAAAAGACCGAAGCTCCGAAAAAGGTCGCAGATTCATTAGGACCTGTTTACCGATTGATTGATAAAAAATATTTAGTGGATGAGTTTTATTTTGGAGCGATCATTAATCCTTTGGTCAGTTTATCTAAAAAGACCTGGTATTTTATTGATGTGAATTTCATCGATAAAATCAGTTACATGATCTCGGATTTAATAGTGGGCGGCGGTCAGCTGGTAAGAACCAGTCAGACTGGTAATATGCAGCAGTATGCAATGTATATTGGTGTTGGCCTAGTGGTTGTTATTTCGATTCTTATTATGAGGTAGACATGTTGCTGACGACGTTAGTTTTTCTTCCATTGCTGTTTGCCTTTGTTCTTTTGCTGTGGCCAAAGATTTCAAGCCTAAGGCATTTGGCTTTAGGTTTTTCTGTCCTTCAGTTCTTGCTGACACTTTCTATGCTTGAACGTTTTAGCGGAGCCACCGCCAGCCTGCAATTTGTTGAAAAATATCCTTGGATTGAGCGTTTCGGCATCAGCTATTTTTTAGGAATTGATGGCATTTCTTTATGGCTGATTGTTTTAACAAATTTTTTAACACCGATTATTATTCTAGCCAGCTGGAACAGCATTGAAAAAAGAGTGAAGGGTTTTCATATCGCCCTTTTTGTTTTGCAAACGGCCATGCAAGGAAGTTTTTTGGCTATGGATGCCATCTTCTTTTACACCTTTTGGGAACTTTCACTGATTCCAATGTATTTTATGATCGGAATCTGGGGCGGCCAGCGCCGCATTTATGCCACCGTGAAGTTTTTTATTTTTACCATGGCTGGCTCGGTTCTGATGTTGGTTGCAATGATTTACATGATGTATCTAACCCAGGAAGCAACGGGACAAATGAGCGCCAGCCTTCTGGATTTCTATAAACTAAAGATTCCCTTTATTGGTGGAACTTTTTTCAGCCTACAAACTTTATTATTTTTTGCCTTTGCCTTGGCGTTTGCGATCAAAGTTCCCATGTTTCCATTGCACACATGGCTTCCCGATGCTCACGTTGAAGCACCGACTCCGGGTTCTGTCATCCTAGCTGGCGTGATGCTAAAAATGGGAACCTACTGCTTTTTACGATGGGTGATTCCATTATTTCCCGATGCCGCCGAACACTGGTCATGGTTATTCTTACTTTTAGGCGTTATTGGTATTATTTACGGAGCCTTGGTCGCCATGGTTCAACCCGATGTCAAAAAACTAGTCGCGTACTCTTCTGTTTCCCATATGGGATACATCGTTCTGGGAATGTTTGTTTTTAACGAAACCGGAATATCTGGGGCTCTTTATCAAATGCTGAATCACGGGATTTCGACAGGAGCCCTTTTCTTGTTGATAGGAATGATTTACGAAAGAACCCACTCCCGAGATATTGATAAGTATGGCGGCCTGGCTGGCGCTATGCCAATTTTTTCAACCTTCTTTTTAATTATAACTTTGTCGTCGATTGCGGTCCCCATGACGAATGGTTTTGTGGGTGAATTTTTGATTTTATTGGGCACCTACCAGGCGGAAAAAGGCTTTGCTTACTTTGCCGTTTCAGGCGTGGTTTTAGGCGCTGTCTATATGCTGTGGATGTATAAGCGGGTTTTCTTCGGCGCCAAGGGCGAGCTTGTGATGGATGAAAAACATCCTTTACAAGATTTAAACTGGCGCGAAATTGCAGTTTTAGTTCCCTTAGTTTTAATGGTGTTCTGGATGGGATTATTTCCCAATCATTTTTTAAGCAAATCAAAAGCCAGCATTCAACATTTGGTTCAAAATAAAAATAGTTATTATTTATCAGTCGGTGAAGCCGCACCGCCTGCAGCTCAAGCTCCTGCCCATGAGGTCAGCCAATGAATATAGCCGTCGGACAAAACGATCTTCTTCTGATCTCATCAATGATTGTTTTATTTTTGGTCAGTTTGGTGCCCATCACTGCCAAAGTTTTACGTGGCAACCGCGAGCAAAATCCCCTGGCGACACTGACTCAAGGCCTGATTGGGATTGTTGCGGCCGTTTTTTTATTGATCGTTTTCAGTCGCAACGGCAGAACAGCTTTTCACGAAGGGCTTTTGTTTGATGGCATTACGCTATGGATGGGATCCATAGCTATCCTTTCTTGTGGTGCTGCGATGGTCATGATGTACGAAAATCCAGCGACAAAAGGACGTCAATTTTCTGAATTAATTTTCCTGACAATGAGTTCTGCATTGGGCATGTTAATTTTGGTGTCAGCTGTTGATCTTTTGCTGATCTTTATTGGTCTAGAACTAATGTCATTGTCTTTGTATTTAATGATCGCCATGAGCCACGAAGAAAAACTTTCAAAAGAAGCAGCCTTTAAATATTTTGTGTTGGGAAGTTTTGCTTCAGCCATTTTTCTTTTTGGGGTTTCATTTATTTTTGGATCGACGGGAACAACGAATATTTTATCATTTATGGAAAAGGCTCCGACTTTAATTCAGTCGAATTTGATCTTTATGTTTGGCGTCGCTCTGATTACAATTGGCTTTTGTTTTAAGGTTTCCATTGCACCTTTTCATGCTTGGACTCCGGATGTCTACCAAGGGGCGCCTTCGCCGCTGACAGCGTTTATGGCGACGGCTGTAAAGACAGTTTCTTTTGCGGCGTTTTTAAGGATTATTGCGACTCGAAGTTTAACGGGCTCGATGAATCTGTTTGATGTCCTGCAATGGCTTTCTGTTCTAACCATGATCGTTGGAAATCTAGCAGCGATCGTTCAAAACAATTTAAAGCGCATGATTGCTTATTCTAGCATTTCAAATTCTGGATATATTTTGATGGGCGTTATTACTGCCGGAGTCAGCGATAACGCAGCCTTTGGGGCCTCAAGTGTCATTTTTTATCTGATGAGTTATTCCATGATGACCTTGGGTGCCATTGCGGTGGTAGGGATGATGGAAAGAACAGAGTCCCATGTCGTGAATGTCGAAGACCTTGCTGGTTTTGCAAAAAACCACCCTGGTCTTGCGATTTGTTTTACGGTTTTTATGCTTTCGCTAGCAGGAATTCCACCGACATTTGGATTCTTTGGTAAGTTTTATTTATTTAGCGCAGCCATTGGCGAAGGTCTTTTGTGGCTTGCCATCTGGGGTGTCATTAACTCTGTCATCAGTGTTTATTATTACTTAAGACCGATTGTCACAATGTATATGAAAGAGGGCGATGCACAGATTGCGCCGTTTTCGCTGAACGCAACAACGGTGGTGGTTTTTGTGATGGCTTTCTTTGTTGTGACCTTAGGTTTTGTTTCTGGACCGATTTTTTCAGCGGTGGAGCAGAGTCTGCTTTACGTGCCGTAAAGAATTAATTAAGCCAGCCTTTAGAGGCCCTTTCAAACCTAAGGCGAGAACATGTTTCATATTGGATAACTCAAAAACTAGAAACTGCCCCACTTAAGTGGGGCTTGCTTTAACTCGCGCGTCGAATAAGTTCAGTTTTTCTAAAGGCTTATCATCTCCTTGCGGCCAAACGAATTCCTTAGGAATTCGTTTGGTAACAACGAATCATTTAAACACCTAAAATAACAAAGTAACCTTGAGGCATTAGTCTGCGCTACGCACACTTAAGTGGGGCAGTTGGAGAATTTTTCGGCTTTTAGGCACTGTTGTTTTTTTAATGCTTATCCCTTCAGCAGATTCGCTGCACACCGGTTATTTTCAATTGGTTTGCAAAAGGGAGTTGCCAAGTCTATTAAGACGTCTTTAAATAATGAAAATTTAATATCAAGTAGGGCCATTTATTATGCAGCATGATTTGAAGTCGTTCTCCGTAGTTGCGGCGGTGATGGGGTTTTTACTATTGGCCGGTTGTTCAAAATTTCAGCCAGGGTGGGGCTATAACAAAGGTTATGCGCCAACTCAGCCGATTGCTTTTGATCATTCCCTCCATGTCAGCACCCACAAAATCCAGTGTCAGTACTGTCATAACCAGGTCGAGCGCTCGCGACACTCGAACATTCCGGCCTTAAGCACTTGCATGAATTGTCATTTGCAAGTCGCCACAGATAAGCCTGAAATTCAGAAATTGCGTGAGGCTTATAACAAGGGAACCTCGATCGAATGGGTTCGCGTTCATATGCTTCCCGATCACGTTAATTTTAATCACTCGGCGCATTTAGCTAAGGGCGTGAACTGTCAAACTTGTCATGGTCCGATTGAAACCATGAGCAAAGTTTATCAGTTTAAAGATCTGTCCATGGGTTGGTGTGTGAACTGTCACCGTCAGCCTGAAAATAAAGCGCCATTGAACTGCACGACTTGTCATCAATAAGGGTGGAATAAAGATGTCACACGATAATCATCACGATCACACTGACGGACACGATCATGACCACGAGCATAGCGAAGCCGAACTGGCTGCAAAAAAAGCTTTGGGTCCGCAAATTCAGCGCGACAATAAATATTGGCTGAGCCTTGAACAGTACAACCAAGATCCAGAATTTTTAAAACAAGTCGATGCTGAATTTCAATCTTCGCCTCTGAAAGAAAACGACGATAAAGAAGGTTTTGCGCGTCGTGATTTTTTAAAATTAATGGGCGCGTCCGTGGCTCTTGCAAGTTCGGGTTGCATCCGTCGACCCGTACAAAAAATTGTGCCTTACGTTCAGCAGCCCGAAGAAGTGACTTTAGGAATTCCGAATTTTTATACATCGACTTATTTTGATGGCTCTGAAGGCCTTGGATTACTTGTCAAAACTCGTGAAGGTCGGCCTATAAAAATTGAAGGAAATCCTCAGTTTCCATTAAATCAAGGCGGTTTGTCAGTTCGATCACAGGCCTCGATTCTAAGTCTGTATGATCCCGAGCGTTTGCGCGCACCAAGGAAAAATCTTTTTAACCAAACCCGCACAAATAAAGACACGATCACTGCGGTTTGGGATGATATGGACGCAAAAATTGCCGAGCAGCTAAAAAAAGGCGGCGTCGTTGTTTTAACGGGTGCCCTTGCTTCTCCAAGCACACGGTCGATTGTTCGCGAATTTGGCGAAGCTTTCAAAGCCCAGCACATCACTTGGGAGCCTTTAAGCCACGAAGAAATTCGTGACGGACAAAAAGCTTCTTTTGGTGAAGGTTCAGTGCCATTTTATCGCTTTGATAAAGCAAAAATGATTGTTTCTATTGATGCTGATTTCTTGGGAACTTGGCTTGCGCCGGTCACCTTTACGCGACAATTTTCTGAATCCCGCAGGGACCCAACAAAAATGTCACGCTTAGTGGCCTTTGACTCTCATTTTTCGCTGACAGCGGCGAACTCTGATATGCGTTTTAAAATTAAGCCGTCTCAACAATTGACCGTTGTGATGGGTCTTTTGCATGAGCTTGTGATTGGCCAAGGGAAATCTTCTTACGCTGGAAATTCGGCCGCCAAAAATGCCTTAGCCAGTTATGCGGGTGCCGCCCAAACGTTAGGAATTTCTGCAGACGTTTTCAAAAAAATGGCCAGTGATCTTTGGGAGCATCGTGGTCAAAGTCTTGTTGTCGCCGGAGGCCTGCCAACGCGCTCTGAAAATGCTCATGATTTGCAAATTGCCGTGAATATGTTGAATGCCGTTTTAGAAAATGATGGGAAAACCATTCAAGCCAAAGCCGGTTCGCCGGGTTTAGTGGGTTCAACTTCGGACCTTCTAAAATTAGTGTCTGATATGAAGGCGGGCAAAGTGAAAACTTTGATCCTTCATAAAACAAATCCCATCTATGCTTTGCCGGCCTCCGTCGGTTTTGCTGAGGCTTTGAAAAAAGTCGACATGGTGATATCAACCACCAGCCATATGGATGAAGTAGCTCATCATTGTCATTATATTATCCCTGATAATCACAACCTAGAAAGTTGGGGCGACGCCGAATTCGCCAGTGGCGTCCTTGCCATCCAGCAGCCAACGATTCGAAGCATGTATGACACGCGGTCATTTCAGTTATCATTAATGACTTGGGGATTTGTCGCCAAGCAAGGTCCAAAGCGTTTGCTAGCCTATGAAACTTTTTACGATTACCTAAAAAACTTTTGGAAAGAAGAGATTTTTCCAAAGCACAGCAAAGGCTTAGGCTTTGAAGATTTCTGGCAAAAAGTTTTGCAAGAAGGCTACATCGGCGAAACCGCTAGTGGCGGTTCTCGAAGTTTTAAAGCGGATGCGATTTCAAATCTTAAAGCACCAGCCGCTCAATCTGGTTATGAATTAGTTCTTTATCCAACCGTTCAAATGGGTGATGGCACCGAGACCAATATATCTTGGCTGCATGAGCTGCCAGATCCGGTCACAAAAATTGTTTGGGACAACTATGTCAGCGTTTCCGTCGCAACCGCAGAAAAATTAGGCCTGATTGAAGGTATGATTTTAGAGCTGACAGTAGGTGGAAATAAAATGGAATTGCCGGCTCATATTCAACCGGGATTACATGATGATGTGATGGCTGTGGCTGTTGGTTACGGGCGCACCGAGGGCGGAAAAATTGCCAGCGGTATTGGCAAAAATGCCTACCAGCTGATGACGTTCAAAGGTGATCAAGCCATTTTTGCGGGTCAAAAAGTCGACGTTAAAAACACCTTAAAAAAATATGATCTAGCCTGCACGCAAGGTCACCATACAATGGAAGGTCGCTTGATCGTTGCAGAAGCCACGAAAACTGATTACGTCAAAGATAAAAAAGTCGGTTTTCATCGTCATCATACTTGGTCCATTTGGTCAGGTCATAAATACAATGGTCACAAGTGGGCCATGGCCGTGGATTTAAATACTTGCACGGGATGCTCGGCCTGTATGACCGCATGTCAGTCCGAAAATAATATTCCTGTCGTTGGTAAAAAATATGTTCTTCAAGGTCGTGAAATGCATTGGATCCGAGTCGATCGTTATTACACAGGCACTCCCGATGCACCTGATACGGTTTTTCAACCTATCATGTGTCAGCATTGTGACAATGCACCTTGCGAATCAGTCTGTCCTGTTTTAGCGACAGTTCATACGGATGATGGTTTAAATGCGATGGTTTACAATCGTTGTGTAGGAACTCGATATTGCTCGAACAATTGTCCCTACAAAGTTCGAAGATTTAACTGGTTTAATTACACCGTTAATAAAATTGAAAAGCCCCTTCATATGGCCTTGAATCCAGAAGTCACAGTCCGCACCCGAGGGGTGATGGAAAAATGTACTTTCTGTGTGCAAAGAATCAAGGAAGGTCGTAACTCGGCTAAGCTAGCTAAACGCGAATTGAAAGATGGCGATATTAAAACGGCTTGTCAGACAGCTTGTCCAGCTTCTGCAATCACTTTCGGGGATATGAATGATCCTGAAAGTAAAGTTTCGCAGATGTTTAAAAATGAAAGAGCTTACGCCCTTCTGGAAGAGTGGAATGCAGCGCCATCTGTTCGATACATGTCGAAAATTCGAAATAATGATAAAGAAACGGGTCAACACGTATGATGAAGCGTAATCCACTGATCCTTGGGGACAAGGATCTTAAAAGCATCACAGATGATATCTGCGCTCCGGTTGAATCAGTCCCCGGTAAGGGTTGGCTAGCGCTTTTTATGGGCGCACAAGGTCTGCTTATTTTTTATCTGATCATTTTAGGAACAGTGATTTCACAAGGCATGGGTTTACTAGGTGTGAATCATCCGAATGCCTGGGGAACGATGATTATCACCTTCGTATTCTGGATTGGTATCGGTCATGCCGGTACATTGATCTCGGCGATTTTATTCCTCTTCCGACAAAAATGGCGAACCTCAGTGGCAAGAACCGCTGAAGCGATGACGGTTTTTGCCGTGATGACGGCAGGATTATTTCCACTCCTTCATACCGGTCGACCTTGGCTTGATTTTTGGCTTTTCCCTTATCCGAACCAGCGCGGCCCGCTGTGGGTGAATTTCAGATCACCACTTTTATGGGACGTTTTCGCTGTATCAACTTACGCAACAGTATCAATTACCTTTTGGTACATAGGAATGGTGCCGGATTTTGCGACGATCAAAGATCGTGCGAAAAATAAATACCGCCGCATGATTTATGGTGGATTATCTTTGGGGTGGCGGGGAACGGCTCGTAACTGGAGCCACTATGAGATGCTTTATTTAATTTTAGCAGGACTTTCAACGCCGCTTGTTTTATCGGTTCATACGATCGTTTCCTTCGACTTTGCCGTGGCCAGTCTGCCGGGTTGGCATACGACGATTTTCCCCCCGTACTTTGTGGCTGGAGCGATTTTTTCTGGTTTTGCGATGGTTGTCACTTTGATGACTTTAGTGCGTATCGGTTTTCCACAATTTAAAGACTACATCACGATTGATCATATGGAAGTGATGAATAAAATCATTATGACGACGGGTCTGATGGTTGGTTATGCCTACGCCTCAGAATTTTTTATGGCTTGGTATTCGGGCAATCAATACGAACGATACGTGTTCGTGAATCGGGCCTTTGGACCTTACGGTTGGGCTTATTGGATCATGGTTTCTTGTAATGTGATCATTCCGCAATTGTTCTGGGTCAAAAAGTTTCGTCGCAGTTTGACAGTCATGTTTGTCATCTCGATTTTCGTGAATATTGGAATGTGGTTTGAGCGCTTTGTGATCACAGTGACATCACTGCATCGTGATTTCCTTCCATCGAACTGGGGAAATTACGCCTGGAGCTTTTTTGACGGCGCAGTTTTGTTCGGAAGCTTTGGATTGTTCTTAACTTTATTTATGCTTTACCTACGGGCTTTCCCAGCAGTTTCGATTGCTGAAGTGAAGACCGTATTAGATGTCGGCCGTGATCCAAAAGGTCATGGGCATGGCGCAGGCGGAGGTCACTGATGTTTCAAACAAGAATTGGCGGAATGGCCGGGATTTTCTTAGATGAACATCAAGTCGTCGAGGCCGCTCGTAAAGTTCGTGAAGCTGGTTTTACAAAGTTCGATGCAATTTCTCCGTATCCTTTGCATGGTATAGAAGAAGCCATTGGGATTAAGCGATCAGTGATTCCCTATATCTCCTTCGGTGCTGCCGCCGTTGGTTTAGCGGCCGGGCTTTGGTTGACATGGTGGACGTCTGTGGTTTCATGGCCGATCAATGTGGGTGGAAAGCCATTTTTTTCTTTGCCAGCTTTTATCCCAATTATGTTTGAATTGACGATTTTATTTTCGGCGCTGGCTTCGGTGTCAGCTTTAGTTTATTACTGCAAGCTGCCACAGTTTGATCCGCCGGTGATTGATCCTGATTTGACCTCGCATAAATTTGCAATTTTTATTCCCCTCAATGATACCGGCTACGACGAGTCCAAGATCTCTTCAATGCTAAGTTCTTTAGGTGCTGTTGAAGTGAAGAAAGTGGCGGAGTACTAAATGAAATTAGCAAAGTTACTTTTAATAATATCATTTTTGGGATTGGCGGCCTGTTCGGAGCAGCATCCTGAACCTAATATTGAATTGATCCAAGATATGATGGAGTCGCCAGCGATCAAGGCGCAAGAGTATGATGAAAATTCTCCGAATCATTCTGGCATGAGATTGCCCGCGGAAAACACAGTCCCGCAAGGCTTTGTACCCTACAAGTATGGAGTCGACGTCGACCGGGCCAGCAAAGAAAATAAAAATCCGATCGCAGGTCAAAACAGCCAAGAAATTTTGATGACCGGACAAAAGTTTTTTGAAACGAATTGCATGGTTTGCCATGGCATGCAGGGGCAGGGCGGGCTGAAAGATAATTCTATTGGTGAAAAAATGGCTTTAAAGCCACCGAGTTTGCTATCTGAAAAAATTCGCGATTACAATGATGCTCGAATTTATCATATTATCTCTAAAGGCCAAGGCGTCATGGGGCCTTATGAAAGTCATATCCCCCAGGCTTATCGCTGGCAGGTGGTGAATTATATTCGTCATCTTCAAAGTAACTCTGCAAAGACCGTAACGAAGTAGGAAAAAACATGGTAAAAATTCAAGCAAAAGATCTGCAAGTTGGAAAGTTTCAAGCTTCAAATAATTTGAAAACCATTTCTTACGCGCTGGTCGCGATCGGACTTCTGACCATCGTTGTGGGTTTAATGAAAAACCAAGAGCGATTGTGGACGTCTTATTTAGCAGCCTTCTTTTTCTTTTCAACCCTTGGTTTAGGCGGCTTATTTTTTACGGCCTTAAATCATATGGTCAAAGCGGGTTGGTCCGTCACAGTCCGCCGGTTTTCTGAAGCTATGAGTTCTTTTATTCCTGTGATGCTGATCGGAAGTTTGGTTCTCATCGCAGGGATTAAGTATCTCTATCCGTGGGCTAATCCAGAAGAAGTCGCTAAAGACGCAGTACTTGCTTCAAAGACGGCTTACTTGAATGTGCCATTTTTAATTGTTCGTATGCTTGTGTTCGGCGTTGGCTGTTTAGTGTTTAAACATTTTATTGTTGGTGGGTCTTTAAAACAAGACCAGACTGGCGATGAGAAAATCACTCATCGCAGTGTTGGGCTTTCGATTGCTTTTATTTTGTTTTTCTCGATTTTGTTTTCACTTTTTAGTATTGATCTGATCATGTCGCTTTTACCAACTTGGTATTCGACAATTTTTGGAATTTATTGTTTTGCAGGACTTTTTCAAGCGTCGCTTGCGACCCTAGCTATCTTGGTGGTTTTATTCCGTCGGACGGGCCTGGTTAAAGGCTACATCACGTTAGAGCATCAGCATGACGTCGTGAAATTCACCAAAGGCTTTACGGTTTTCTGGGCTTATATTGCGTTTTCTCAGTTTATGTTAATCTGGTACGCAAACATTCCTGAAGAGACCGAGTACTATTTAATGCGCGCCCAAAACGGTTGGATGGGCGTCTCGATGGCACTTTTGATCTTCAGATTTATTGTGCCTTTCATTGCTCTTTTACCTCGAGGTAACAAGCGCGATGACAATTTAGTTCTGGGTGTCTGTGCTTTGATCTTAGTGATGCAGTACGTGGACATCTACTGGATGATTTATCCAAACTTCTACGAAGGCCAACTCACTTTTGGTTTTTGGGAGATCGGCATGATGGCATTTTTCGGGGGCATCTTTATCATGCGCCTCACAGGGTTTTTTACAAAAAACAACCTTGTCCCAATCCGCGATCCAAGATTGCACGAAGCGCTTAATCATCACGTCACTTATTAGTAGGTCACCCAATTAGTTTCAGGTGACCCAGTAGGTCGCCTCGTTAGTTTTTAAGACCCTTACAAAAAGCCGATAAGCCCGCTGATTTTAAAGTCAGCGGTTTAATTTCTTTTGTCTTTGAGTCCGCAGCTAAACAAGGGTTTTCACTTGTTAAAGCCTCAATACTTTCACATTGCTTCAAAGCTTTTCGTGTTCCCACCCGAGTGTTCTTTTTAAGTAAGGAAGCCCTCGCCGCTTTAAGCTTCTTAAAAGCATCGATGATTTCAGAAGAACAAGACTTTAAAGTTTCAGAAACTTTCGGCTCCTCTGTGGTTGTCGGCATTGGCGTTGGCAATTCAGAGGGAGTGCTTTGAGCAGGATTTGGTTTTAAAGCCAGGGCACACTTTTCTTTGTGTTCAACTTCAGGATACAGCTGATCTTGGTTCTGACAAGAACGACCCTTCAACAAAGTCTGCAAAGCTTCACAAGGTTCAGCCGCTTCTGCAGGTGTCGCCGCCGCCTGAATCTTATTCAGCGTCGTGACTGTTACTTCGGTACAAAAACCATCGACCATAGCTGTGTCATCTTGTTTAGAAATCGCTTCCTG
>JAYWEQ010000022.1:0-6066 GCA_043779185.1 Pseudobdellovibrionaceae bacterium | reverse complement strand
CCAATTATCGTTTTGAGTATTGGAAACGACGACGAGCTCCTGCTCTTCCGTATTTCTTTCTCTCGACCATTCTTGGGTCACGAGTCACAAATCCTGCTTTTTTCAGCTCACCCTTAAGGGCGGCATCCATCGCGATCAAACAACGAGTGATTCCTAAACGGATCGCTCCTGCTTGGCCGGATTCACCACCACCAGTGACGGTGATTGAAGCATCATATTTATCAACTTGGTTCAACAAATCGAAAGGTTGTTGAATGACCATCTGAGATTGAAGGCGACGAAGATAATCGTTGGCTTTCTTTCCGTTGATCGTGATCAAGCCTTTTCCCGCTTTTAAAAATACGCGGGCGGCACTCGTTTTTCGTCTTCCTGTCGCATAAAACATTTTTTCAGCAGCTGCCATCTTTAAACCTTTTCTTACTTATTAATGTTGTAGGCTTGAGGCTTCTGAGCAGCATGTGTGTGCTCGGCGCCTGTAAAAGCTTTCAGTTTTAAAATTAAGTGTCGAGCCATTTTATTTGGCGGAAGCATTCCACGAACCGCTTCATGAATAATGAAAGTTGAATCTTCTTCTTTCATTTGAGCTGCCGTTTTCTCTTTCAAAGAACCAAAGAACCGAGAATGGCTAAAATACTTTTTAGTATTTTCTTTGTTTCCAGTCAGAACCATTTTGTCCGTATTGATCACAACAACGAAGTCGCCAGTATCAACATGAGGTGTAAAAATGGGTTTGTTTTTTCCACGTAATAAATTGGAGATATGAGTCGCAACACGGCCTACTTTTTGGTCGCTTGCGTCCACAATCCACCATTGACGTTCAACTTCTTCTTGTTTTGCATTCCAAGTCTTCATTATGACTCCGTTTTTGAATCGAAGAATGGTTTTAAAGTTCGCGGCACCTATTGTCAAGTTCCTTGGGGTAATAAACTTGCCAAAGAAACAAACCCTGCGGTGGCGCCGACGGCCCAGCCACCTTGCGATCTAAGGCCTTGATAATGTTTTGAATTTGGCTGGGATCGGTCCCTTCTCGCTCCAGCGCTAACTGAGTCCCCACAATGTTTCGGACCATTTGTTTTAAAAAACCTTGGCCATCAATGGTGAACCTGAACATGTGCGGGCTGGGCTGATCCCATTTCGCGCCATAGATCTTTCGGACTGTTGAAACAACAATCGTTCCTTTTGTCTGAAAGCTCTTAAAGTCATGTTTTCCCAAAAGAAACTGCGAACTGGCATTCAAATGGTCCAGATTCATAGGCTTTCGGACCCAATCCGCATAGCGATGCAAAAAAGGACTGCGGCGAAGGCTATTAAACACATAATATCGATAAATTTTGTGGCTGGCAGAGATCGTTGCATGAAAATCAGGCGGCGCAATCCAAGCTTTTTTCACACTGATTGAGGGCGGCAACAAAGCCTTCAGCGCCCAGGGAAAGTCCCACTTCGCAAACGCAGACTCGGGCCGGCTTGTGTCGAAATGACAGACCTGAGCCCTTGCATGGACGCCAGCATCTGTTCGCCCCGACGCAAACAAAGTGATTTTTTCTTGCAGTAAGGTTTCAATGGCCTCTTGCAAAATATGCTGGACGCTTTTTAAGGGCCCATGATACTGCCGCTGCCAGCCGCAGTAATCCGTCCCGTCGTATGAAACTGTAAATCGAATTCTTGTCATCGTCTTTGATGAATTACAGAAGGTTTCAGTCTGCGTCCATGGCAAAAATGTCATTCTTTAAATCGGATTTTGCTAAATGCCCTTGGCTGCACTAAAACTGAACCTGAGGGACTGCATGAGACGACTTTTAATTCTGACATTGTGTGCGGGCTTTTGGGCCTGTTCGAAAAAGGCCAGCCCCTCTAGCGAAGATTTTCTAGATGCAACCCGGCGTGCAGGACATCCGGCCGAGCAGGACGGTGGATCTTTAGAGACCCGTGACATCACGGATCGATCAGCCTGTCAGGGAACCGCTTTATCAGATCAGTCTTTGCCCGGCCGCACTTGGAAATTAAACTACACTTTCAATAACGGCGCGACCGTCGATCAATATATCTCTTTTGAGGAACATTTTATGGTGGTGGAAAATAATTGCAGCTGGCACCACCAGACAAAAACAGCGCGAGTCAAAGTTCCCATTCAATTCGGCAATGGGGAATTTGAAATTCAATCCGGAGATTCCAGCCAGGAAATCATCCATAGTGATAACGAAGCGTTTTATTGTGTCGCTGACGTGCCCAGCGATTCTGTAAAGTTCAGTTTTGTTGGGCGCTGCCTTAGTTTTAATTTTCCGGATCGATCGATCTTACTAGCTCCTGGCGATCAGTAGTCCATCACCAAACCGACAGCAATCAGGGAAGCACTGACATCTAAAACTTTGCTTAATGAAGCCACATAGCGATAGTCAAAATTAACCCAAACATTGTGCAAGCCATATTCACTTTCCAAAGTGAACGCTGTGGTGCGGTCAAAGGCAGAAATATTAAACATAATTCCGCCGCCACCGTAACCGGCTCCAGAGCCTACAGCCTTAAATGGCTTCCCATCATCGCGCTTTTCAGCCAGCAGGTAGTAAGAACCTCCGCCGACAATATATGGCGCAAAGTACGGACGATCCGTCACTTGCAAGCGATAAATCAAACCCAACGAAACGGGCAATCCATAAAAAGTATATTTTTCGCGGGCTGTGCAATCTTCAGCAGTGTTATCACACAGCGCTCCTGTATTTGACGAAGCATAGGTAAATCGTCCATTGCCCGTTGACGTAAAAAATCCTGCGCCGCCTTGCAAACCTAATTTGCCCCAATGAACGAAAGGATACCATTCGTAATCAACATTGATCTGAATTGGATTTCCACCGTACATGGCCTTGTAATTTGTGCTGCCATCGGGACCGACAATATTGGGCGGCGGCAGAATGCCCCCGGCCCGAAAACTAATTGATTCATTTTTAACTTCAAACTTCACGGGCTCGTAATAATAACTGCCATCTTTTTCAATCGTAAGAAGTCCTTTTTCTGACATTGGATGAGAAATCTTTTCATGCCCCAGCTCGCGGCCCTCTTGGGTTTGCGGCGTCTTTGGAACTTTGTAGCGCGCCGAAGCTGCCATCGCTTGCTGCAGCGGAGCTGCGATCACGGCTGGCTCGGCTGCTTTTTCAGGGGGTGCCGGCGGAAGCGGCGTCGAGCTGTTCAGCTCTTCGCTGAATTCATCAGCTCCGGAATCAACATAGGGGGCTGGGCTTGGAGGCGGCGTCATAGTGCCGCCCTCTTCGAAGTCATCATCAACGGTCGGCCCACTGACTGGCTTTGGCGCGGCTTGAGCCTGAGCGATCGAAGAAAAAAATAAACTGCTTGAAACTAAAATGATGAAAAGAAAAAAACTAAACTTAGCTAAAACCGTGACCACTTTTTTTTTGCGCCAAAAAATTAACACACTTAAAATTGTAAGAATCGAAAAAATAATTCCCATGGCTGCCGGCAGGCCTAATTCTAAACTTAAGGCTGCAAATCCAACGAGAGGCCACAAGAATCCTCGCACCACTGTTCTAGAAACTTCACTGTGTCGAATTTTTTGCGCCCACATTGACGAGTGCTCGTAATAAAATTTAACAAACTTTGTCCCCCAAGCCGTGGGCATTAAAAAACGGGCTCGAAATTGTCGCAGTAAATCGACATGGGGATCCATCTGAGATCCAAACGCTGCTGTCGCAATAAAACATTTTTTATCATCCAGCAATCCTTGAACGGCCGAAGGTGTTGCACAAATTTCTTTGGCTCGGGGACTTATCGAGGCGGGTGGATTCTGAAAGGGATGCACATTGCCCGTTTGATCGGAACTGCCCAAAATGAAGCAATATTTTGTGTCGTTGGAAAGACCTGTGATTCGATCTTGGAGAGTAAAGTCCGAACCAGAAACCGAAATTCCTAAGTCGGCGGCATTGTCGCTATTTTTAATGATGGTTGGATCTGAAGTTTCTTTATAGAAAAAAAGTAAAGAGGTGTACTGAATGTCTGGCACCGCACTCGACGCGGTTGGAAAATCACTGGCCCTTTGGTCTTTCCCAATATTAACGAAAACTTTTTGGTCTCCCCGATCAATTGTATAGTAGCAAATTCCAGAGCCAGCGGCTCCTGCGACATTTGGGCATTCTGCATAAGTTGATACAGCAGGGAGAGTCGGGGTGCGATCAACAACCCCAATCCTGATCTCAAGAGAGACCTTCTGGGCCTCATCAAAAACAGCTGTTCCTACCGTTGAAGGGCCGACAGTGACATTCAGGGAACCTCCGTCGATGGTGCTGGCGGCCCCGCCATCGCAGCTGCTTAGCAACGTGGTTGTTTTACCACACCAAAAGCTCCAAGGTTGCGACAAATTAAAGCTTTGTGTTCCCGCAGGCAAAAGCCCCGAAAAAGTCGTCGGCGGATCTGATCCTATTTGATAAAGAAGAACCCGGCCGCCTAGGTCCACTGTGCTAGAAAAAGCTAAAGACAATTTTAAAGTGGAATAAATCGCAGTTTGATTACAAGCACACATTTTATCGCCGACACCGCAGACGCCGTCACAAGTATTGCAGGTGTTAACCGTATCCATCGGGCTGCAGGTATTGTAATGCCTAACGACTCCCCCGTAAATTCGAGTGGCTGCAGGGGCTACACCGATAGAGGAACTCGACGCGCCTGAAATCCCGGTGATGGTCGTGGCTTGAGCTTGAATTCCAAAACTAGAAACGACGGCCAGTCCTAGGCCGAAAATTATCATCTTGATCATTTGTTTAGCAGACCACGAACAAGGTCTAGAGTCAAAAATCGATCTGGTTTTGATTCTAACAATTCAGGACCTTAGACCGGGCCTAAAATAACTTTTGAGCAATTTGCACGCCGTTCAGGGCAGCGCCTTTTCGGATGTTATCTGAAACAACCCACATCAACCACAGATGTGGATCTTGCGGATCACGGTGAATTCGACCGACAAAAACGGGATCTTTGCCAGATACCGCTCGTGGAGTTGGGTAATCGTTTTTCGAAGGCTCGTCTTGCACGACAAGGCCCTCGCCTTTTTTTAATGTCTGAAGAATTTCTTCGCGGCTGATATTTTTCTTTAAAGTCACCCACACCGCTTCGCTGTGCGAATTTAAAGCGGGAATTCTGACAGTAAAAGCAGAAATTTTTAAATCAGGCAGACTGAGTATTTTTTTTGTTTCCGACATAATTTTAACTTCTTCACTGCAAAATCCATCGTCATTGAAAGAGCCAATCTGAGGAATCGCATTGAATAAAATCGGATGTGGAAACGCTTTTGCTTGCGGCGACGGGTCTGAATAATTTTTAGTCTGCTCGATCAATTCGTCATATCCTGGGGCTCCGGCACCGCTGACCGCTTGATAGGAGCTGACTCGGACTTCTTGCAAACCATATTGATCTGCCAGCGGCTTTAAGGCGACCACTAACTGAATGGTGGAACAATTCGGATTGGCAATAATTTGCGGTTTTAATCCGGGCTTTAAAAAAGTCCCGTTCACTTCAGGCACGATCAAAGGAACTTCAAAATCCATGCGGAAAGCCGCCGAGTTATCCACCACGAAAGCGCCTTGCTGCACAGCTTGCGGCGCCCACTCTTTGGAAATATCGTCGCCGGAAGAAAAGAAAACTAAGTCCAGACCTTCAAAGCAGCGGGGCTTTAACGTCAAGACATCCCAGTCGCGACCCTGGCAGGAAATTTTTTTTCCCTTCGACGCATCGCTAGCAAAAGCCCTCAGCTCGGAAATAAAAAATGGCTCTTCGTTAAGAATATTGACGAAGGTTTGACCGACCATTCCTGTGGCCCCGACCAAACCAATTTTTAATGTTTTTTGGGAGCTATTTGCCATCAGGAATTTTAGGTTCATTTTCTTCCTCTTCCTCGATCAAATCATGCTCTTGCATTTGTCTTGGCGGAGAATAAACACTATGGCGGATTTTTTTAACATTTTTTCCTAATCGAAACATACCGAACACAGCTCCCAAAACGGCATATCCTAAAAATACTAAAAATAGCATCACTTCAGGGCGCAGAACGATCACGACGATGGCAGATAA
>JAYWEQ010000021.1:0-19115 GCA_043779185.1 Pseudobdellovibrionaceae bacterium | reverse complement strand
AGATTTGTTGAACTTATGCGAAAGTTCGCCAATGAGAGGCAGCGGTGGCAGGGAAAAAGAAGGGAACTACAAGGATTTCTACGGGCGCAGAAGGCCATTGAAAAAAATGACGATCTCGACTCGTAATGATTTTAACTACTTAGAACTGTGGGATTTTTAGGTCTCGGCCAACTATTTAGATAATAAATTGGTCGGCGTGACAGAATTTGAATCTGCGACCCCTTGCACCCCAAGCAAGTGCGCTACCAGGCTGCGCCACACGCCGACATCACTTTTTTAAGTGATGGCTTAACTTATTATTAGGGGTTCGAAAAATCAAGAGGTTGATCATCTTTAAATAGCTAAAAAGACACCTTCGCAGCGCAGGCCCGGGTGAATGCTTATTTCCTGTCGCAAAGATGTTTCTAAAGGGGTGACTTCGATGTTTGTGATCTTTGTGAATCGGCCTAGTTTGGCGTCATAGACTTTGCGGGTGATACGCCCTGTGTTTTCATCTAAGGATTGTTGGCTGACCACAGTGAATGGCGCCGCATCTTTAAAATTTCTGCGTGAGATATTTACTTTTTGTTCGATAAAGCGACGGATCACGCTTGCGTCGGCTGTCTTCGTATACTTTTCAACCACGGCATTCAGCTGCTTTTGTAATTTTGGTGTGCGGAACAGCTCTGTCATTTTTTGATTGCGAATTTTAACAGCTTCTAGGCGGTAGGTTTGGGCGTCTTCTGTATTTATTCCTTGTTTCAAAGATAAGATGTTCATTTTTTTATAATACTCAAGATAGGATTTTACCAGCTGACTTCGCAAGCTGGGGTCGGCCATTTCGGACTGCAGAGCTTGCAACAGGTCACTTTCATTTTGATTTGTTTTAGCTAAAATTTCTAAAATTCGCGGCAGACTGTAAGTGCCACTTTCAAAAGTTAAAGGTTGGATCCAGGTTTGTAAGATTTCTTCATTGCCGGCTTTGGCGATTTGAAGCAGCGTCTGTGATAAATTTCTAGCTTCGGACGTTTTTTCTAAAATATCTATTAGTTCTGGGAAGGCGCCGCTCAGGAGGAGCATTTCTTTTTCAGCTTGTTGATGGTAGCTTTGTTTAAAGCGCTCGGTCCAATCAGAAAAGGTTCCAATCGCTGATTGCCAATTAACGGGCGCATGCGCTGCTAAAGCTTCGTGAAATTCTTTTAAGACTTGCAGTTCTTCGGCAAAATCACCGTTGGGGGCACAATCACAAAGAAGCTGGACCGAGGGATACCCACCCAGAGCTTGGAATGTTCCAAAATCTGCAGCGCCGCCAGCTAAGGTGACGTTGGAAGGGCTCATGGCTCCGTGATACATACTGTGGGCCCACGTATAGGCTGTTTGAATCGCAAAACGGTCGATAAATTCGTGCAAGCCTAAGTTTAATTTTGTTGTGCGATTGATTGGAAGGACGCCGTTAGCGGCTTGAGGTAAAGCCTCGGGAAGGTTTAAAATGGCAAGGCGTACGCGCTCGTTATCAGCTTGCGTGCGCTTCACTTTTGCTGAAGTTTCATTGGTAATAAAATGGGCTGGTCGCAAAAAATCATCACGGACAATCAAAACTCGCAAGCCTGGGTGTCCGTCGCGATCTTCAATTGTATTGGTGCCAAGAATCCCTCGAACCCGGTTGGCACCATAGGGCAGCTCTAGATCCAGGAGCTTACTCCAAACGGCTTCTAAAACAGCATGATCAATTTTTAAGGTGCCGCTATTATGCCCCTCTTCTGTATGAGGGTTCACCATCCCAGTGGGGCCGATGCCTTTGAAATTTTCATCGCCAGCAACAGAGGTGCGACCATCGCCGATATTGCCATTCATGCCATTTCCTCCATAGAAACTTGCATTGTGAGTGCGAAATTCTTGAAGATAGGCGCTGGCGGGCTCATTAACAGTCCTGACCGCCCAGCCCCATTTATTTAGAAGAAAAGATCGATCCGTGAGGGATAACTTTTCTTGCGGAACGTCGACATATACAAGGGTTGGTTTTTCTAGTTTTTGAGTGACGACGGGAATATAGCTTTGAGGACCTAAGAATTTTTCATTCAGCGGTCCGGCTAAACTGGTCTGTCCAAAAAGTGCTGCGACCATCAAGAGAGTCATCAAAATAGGTCGATCCAATAGGGTCCTAGATTTTTTTATCATATTAAGATTAAGAGCAAAATCAGTTCCGTAAAATAGGCGGTTAAAGTCGAACTCAGTCATTTTGGCAGGTCCGTTGAAAGGGCCTGTGACGTTAAATGTTCAACACTATCTAGTTTATCAGGCGCTGAAATTAATGAGATAGTGTGAAGTGCTGCTCAGCGGGTTTAGGAGCGCATTCAGCTTATGTTGTGGGGCATGCAACTTGCTTTGCTAGTCAGCATGAGCTGCCTTCTTAAGCAATTCCAAATTCTGATATTAATAAGTCTTTTGCCTTTTATGGGACATGCTCAAGGGGCGGGTCGTTGTGAGCTTGTCTTTGGATCCTCTGGGGCCGTTGAATCTGAGATTCAAAATTTCTTGGATGACACCCTTAAAGGTTTTGAAAAATTGCGGGGTGAGAATGGCTTGGTGACGGATACAGTTTGGATCCAAGCCAAGGGGGCTCATGAATTTCAAATTCAGACTTTAAATCCTGACACTTCGCCTACAAATATTGCGGTCGATCTTTTGATTCAGGCCGAACTGCTTTCAGGATCCCACAAGACATCTGCAAATGCTGTTTTAGCTGGAAAAAATATTTCAAAAGTTCTTTCTGTTCTAGAAAATGTTTCGTTTCATCAGGACACTGGCTTATTTTTCACCAGATATTCGACGGATTCGCAATCACGGGTTAAAGATGCCAGCGTCTCATCCATTGATAATCTTCATCTGGCCATCGCCCTTTGGACAGTGAAAGAAAACTTCCCAAAAAGCGAACTAGGGATTCGCGCCGGGCGTTTATTTGATCGAATGAACTTTTCTGTCTATTACGAGGCCAGCTCGGGCCTGATTGGCGGTAATTTAAAATATGAGGATGGCCATTGGAAGCGCGAAGCCTATAATTTTGCAAACTTAGGGTCTGAGGCGCGCTCTTTATATGGCGCAGGTTGGGCGCTGGGACTTTTTAGAGGTCAAAAAAATGAAGTGGGTTTTGTAAAAAAATCCTTGTCCTCTTTGAAAGCAGAAATTTATAAATCACCTGAGGGCAGAATACTTAAACTTTGGGATGGTTCTGCCTTTCAGCTTTTTTTTCCAAAAATATTTATCAGCGAAGAACTTTATTCGCCTGAATTTAATAGTTTTTATAAATCGGCTGGACATTATATGGTGGCCGAAGGACAGCGCCGTGGTTTGAATGTACCAGCGGCCCACTCGGCCGTTCGTGCGGCGCTGGCCGAGAATTCCCATCAGCCGACTTACAAGGATAAGGCCGGGAATAAGAAACTGGTCAGTTCAGACAACAAAGATTTGATCGATATAAAACTAAGAAAAAATTGGGACAGTACATTTTCGCCCTACGCCCTGATGATGGCAGCAACATCAAATCCCAAGGAATTGATGCCACTTTTTTCTGAAATGAAAAATTTTAAATCGGGCGAAGATTTATTTTATCGTCCCGAAATGGGTTGGATGGAGGCTCTTGAGGTCAAGGGTCATGGTAAAGGCCAGGTCGTTCCTGCCCAGATTTCTTTAAACCAAGGCATGATTGCGCTGTCTTTATTTCAGATGCAAGCCCCTGATGGTTTAAGTCTGAGTGGGCGGTCAATGTATAAAAATAAGAAAGTTCGAAATCGTCTTGAAGAATTTTATAAAATGGCCGACGAAAAATTAGTCCAAGCCCATTAAGAGTGTTAGAGTGTCATTTTGACGCCTGATCAGTTTGAAAAATAACGGCTAGGCCGTCGTCGTAGATCAGCTTGTAGCGATTAAGTGAAACTAAAATTCCCGGCGGTGGGTTCGTGGCCAACCTGCCGCGATCCAAAACAAAATAATTAATATCATATTTCTTAACGGACTGATCGAAGAAATCCTGCGAGCGGGACATGCCGTAATAATCATTTTTGAAATAAAGTGGATTATCGATGTGACTGTGAATAAAAAAACTTTTTTTTAAATCCAAATTCCATATAAGGTAAGAGCCCCATTCATACTGATTAAAAAAATGCCCTTTTAATTGATGATCCTTAATAAACTGAACGGCTTTTGTTGGAAAGCTGGGAAGGTCAACCCCGAAGCCAAATTCCCGCATTCCAGAGGCTGGGCGATAGCCAAAATTAAAAATCCACACTGTTAAACCCAAAAGTCCCACAGAAAATACGACTTTAAAGCCCGCTTCGAGCCTTTGCGGGATTTTCCAGTTGATCGATCGAAGAGCGGTCAGAATCACCAAACTAAACCCGAGGGCACTGGTGCACATAAATCGGCTGGCATTCTGAGCTAAATATAAATTCATTACAAAAACAAAAAGTATAAAAAGATTCTGTCTTGGATTTTTCCATAATTTAAAAATAACTAAAGATCCACTGACAAGAATTAAAACAATCAAAGATTTGACTTCCCAGGTTGATAGAAAGGCGCTTTGAAAGGTCGGAAGCCATTCTGTGTTCATCGTTCGGTAAATCGCCCACTCGGGTTTAAAAATAGTTCGAAATGGGTACAAGGCACCTTGTAAAAAATCAGGATTTACCAGGCAAGAAAGATATGAAAAAACTAATGTTAACCATAGCCAGCCCGGTGAGTTTTTACCTTTTAAAATGACATAGGCAGTTATTAAAAGGAGCCCGGCAGGGAAACCGCCATGAGTGTTCACCCAAAAAACAAAAATCAAAGGAAACAGCCATTGAATTTTACGAGGCGGAAGTTTCGGCCCTAGTAAGATGGCCGTTAGTAAAGCCAGCAATAAATCAGAAAATAAAGAGGCGCGCTCGACAAAACGATGACTGCAGGTCACTGCCACCAAAATAAGAACCGCACAGATGAGAAGATCTTGAACCTTCCAACGGCGGGCGCAAAAAAGAATTCCAGCAAAGGCTGCCATCCATAGAATGGCTTTTAAAAGAATAACGCCGGCGTAGCCACCCAAATAATAGGAGCCGTAAAAAAACAAATAAGAGAGCCATTCATGGTAAACATGCCAATCTTGAAAGCTAAAAAGAAAGGCGTCTGTGGCTGGGATAGTGCCAGTTTCAAAAATCAGGCGGCCCATGCTGAGGTAAAAAAATAGGTCGCCATCTTGAATCGGAAAGCAGAGAGCGATAAAAAGCGCTAGGAAGAAAAAAAGCCAAAGTAAGTTATGCTGAAGCCAATTTTTTAACGCCATATCATGGCCACCGAATCTTCGTAAATAAGATGCCATTTATTAAGATAAACTAAAATAGCCGGCGGTGGTGTTGTTGTAAGACGGCTTCGTTCCAGGACAAAATACTTAATTCCGTACTGGTTGATGGTTTGATCAAAGTGTTCTTGCGATCGGGACATTCCAAGATATTCTTTGGCTAATAATTTGGGATCATCAACATGGCTATGAATAAATAAACTTTGATTTCTATTCAAGACCCAGATCAGGTACGATCCCCAGCCGTAGTCATTGAAAATACGGCCCTCGGTAGAATGGGTCAGCATCCACTGAGCCGCCTTCACGGGGAAATGGGTTTCGTCAACACCAAGTCCGAGATGCCTTTTGTCGGCGGAAAAAGCGTAACCATCAAAAGAGATCGAGACCCCAAATCCAACGCACAAAATGGCCAAAAGCGCCTGGCAGCGGTTGTTCAGGGACTCTGTCATTTTAAAATTCAATTCTCTGAGTGCAAATAAAGATAATAGACCGAACCCCAGCGCACTTGTGCTGACGAAACGAGTCGCATTGTGTGCTAGGTAAAGATTAAAAATAAAAACGGCGATAGCAAAGCCACTCGTTTTAGGTTTTTTAACAGCGATGGCTCCGACCAGAAGGGCTGCGGCTAGGGCCAAAATTATTAAGCAAGCAACTTCCCAGGTTGCAACATAAGGCATTTGAAAGGTCGGCATCCATTCGGGATTCACTTTTCGATACAGATCCCAATCTTCCGAAAAAACAGTTCGGAACGGGTACAGTGCGCCCTTGATAAATTGGGGGTTTATTAAACAGGCGAAGTAGGAAAATCCTAAAGAAATCCAAAGCCATCCCGGCGATTTTCGACCATGAAAAAAAACATACAAGGTCCATAAGGCTAAGCCCAGAACAAAACCTGGATGCAGATTCACCCAGACGGCAAACAAGAGCGGCATGGCCCATAAACTTTTTTTCGAAATAAGTTCTGGTTTTAAGAATATCGCTGTCACGGTGGCAAGCAGGACATCGGAAAAGAGCGAGGCCCGTTCGGTGAATCTTTGACTACAAGCAATGCCGATAATGCATAAAATTCCAACGACGATGGAACTTGGCACCTTCGACTTTATTCCGGTTCGTAGAATTGTTAAAAATCCACAGAGCCACAGGAAAGTTTTAAATAGGATCACGGCCGCAAAGCCGCTGATCAAGTAAGCTGAATAATATAAAACGTAACTTAACCATTCGTGATAGATCGTCCAGTCTTGAATCGTGTAAAGGAAAGGATCTTTATCGGGCAAGGAGCCATTTTCGAAAAGCTTGCGACCTAAACTGAGATAAAAAAAGACATCTCCGTCCTGGATCGGAAAGATCAGCGCTAAAACTAAAAGAAACAACAAACAAAGATAAGCATAATTTTTCCGGAACCAATTCATTGATACCCGTTCACTTTAGTGAGTCCATGGCGCGTCTCTTGATCAGAGATGAACAGATAAAATAAAGCAAGAATAAAACCCTTAGGGGATATTCGTAATGCGCATCGGCCAGTGATGTGATTGGATAAATTCGTAACAATTTGATTTTGATCTTTTTTCTTTTTTGAAGGGTGATAGCTTGAAGGAATGAATCCATTGAAGCATCCCAAAACATGGTGGCCTGTTTTTCTTGTCGTGGGCGTCCTTGCCTCCTGTTCGCCAAGTCCAGAAGCCTCAGAGGATGTCGAGCGGCCCGCTGATATTGCTTCCAATCAAGATCGCAAAGACATCGAAGCTGTTAAGGCTGAAATTCAAGCTTTGGCAGATCAAGTAGGCGTGTCCGGAGAATTTAAGGATTTCCCGGTGATTGTCGTTTCGAAATATCCTGGTCAGGACGGTCCCTTGGCTTATTGCCATGAAAGTCAGAACCGTTCGGCGCGCTACATAGGCATCGTCAAAGCAACCATGGAAACTTATTTGAGTGAGCAACACTCTCATCAGGACTCGTCTTTTTTGTTTAAATTGTTAGTTCATGAGTATGGCCATTGTCTTTTTGATCGTGGGCATGACGAAACAATGGTGGGCAAACCCGGTTACAATATTTTTATTGTTGTGCCTGATGAAAATGGCACAAATTTAAAACCCATTGGTGCTGAAATTGCGGTGTCTGCCATGGCCAGTATTAATTGGTGGATGACAGATCTGCCACGAGATCTTAAAAAATATTATCTACGAGAAATTGCAGGTCAAGTTCGGTGGCACAAGTTCGAAGATCTACAAACTCAGCCTGGAATTAGGTTGCTTCGCGCGGAATAGGAGGACCGCGGCCATCAAAGCCGTGATCGCACCTAAGCGCATCGGACCACCTGAGCCGTAATAAGTCCACATCAGTCCTGCAAAGATTCCACCCACTAAAGTCGAAAAACCAGTCATTGCGCCCAGCAACCCTAAGCCTGAGGCTTTCAGTTCTGCGGGAATTAAATCAACAGCATAGGCTTTTCCAAGACCTTCCGTGGCCGCATTATACGCCCCATAAAGAGCATACAAGAAAATAAAATGCCAAAGCTGTTCAGCCACCGCAAATCCAGCGTAAACAAAGCTAAAAATGAAAAGCCCTAGGATCAGCATTTTTTTTCGTCCGACGCGATCAGAAAGATCCCCTAAAATGGGGCTTAACAGGCTATAAATTAAATTAAAGAAACAATAAATTAAAATAGTTTGCGGCAAAGAAGCTCCTGAATTTTTAACTTTTAAAATCAGAAAAAAGTCTGTGCAATTCCCAACGCTAAACAAAGACCAGGTCAGAATAAAATATCGAAATTCAGGCGACCAAGTTTTCCAAGGCAACCAAGTTAATGGCTTCTTTTGAGAAGCAAGAGTTAGCTTAGGTTCGCGCACCGATTTTGCAATCAAGACAGAACACAACCCTGGAATCAGAGCGAATAAATAAAGCCAGCGAAGACGATCTGTAAAATAAGGCAGTAAGCTTAAGGCGATCAGAGGTCCTAGGACGGCACCCATGGTATCTAAACCCCGATGCCATCCGAAGGTTAAACCACGGGTTTCAGGTGTCGACAAATCTCCTAACATCGCATCGCGGGGACTGGTTCGCAGGCCCTTACCAAAACGATCAGAAGCTCTGGCTAAAAGAACGTGTCCCCAATGGGTGGAAAGTCCAATCAGGGGTCGTGATAGCGCCGAAAAAAAATAACCTAATACAATAAAGGGTTTCCTTTTTTTCCAGCGGTCCGACAGGCGCCCTGAAAACCACTGCAAACAAGCTGATGTTGCGTCAGCCACACCTTCGATCAAGCCTAAGACTTGCGGAGGAGCTCCCACCACCGTTGTTAAAAAAATGGGTGTGATGGGATATAGCATTTCACTGGCAAGATCGCCAAAAAAAGAAACGTAGCCTAGTTTTTTAGCTTCGGGATCTAATTGTTTCCAAGTCGCCAGTGGGTTTCTCAAGGGGTTTTTCCGAGTTGTTTGGGCGAGCGAATAAAAAGCAGCAAAATCAAGCCCAGCATAATAGCCATATCAGCGACATTAAAAATTCCTGTGCGGAGTGACCCCACACCGACATTCATAAAATCGATCACTTTACCATCGGTGCGGAATGAACGATCGATTAAGTTGCCGATGCCTCCTGCAAAAACCAGCGAATAAGCCCACGCTTCTTGCCGGGAAAATTTCTTCAAATGTAAAAGTGCGGTCAGACCCACCATCATCGCAAAAACCAAAATCGTAAAAATCCAAAAGCGAACGGGGTTTGAGAGGCTGTCCCCCATCCCTAAAAACGCGCCTGGATTTTCTGCATAATCAAAACGAAAAAGATCGCCGATAAAGATTTGCGCGGGGCGATCTCGAAAAGCTTGCTGGGCCAAATACTTTGTCGATTGATCCAGAAGAATCAAAAAAATAGAACAACCATAAAAAATCTGAAGTTGAATGCGATCTACGCGGTCTTGATTTGCCATAGGGTCAAAGCTATCATAGAATGGCAGGCATGGCAAAACGACATTATTAAAAGTCAAATTACTTTTATGTAAAAAAATCTTTAACCCGTTGGCGGTTCCTTCCCAAGATCTTCAGATGACGACTTTAAAATTATATTTTCGTCTTAACCTAGGCTTGCTGCAGAAAGACTGATCTTGTCAGTGATTTTTTTTCCGTTTAACTTTGCTAGATAACCGGAGGACTCATGAAGGATTTGAAAATGGACATTGGCATCACAGAAAACAGTCGCAAAGAAATCGTCAAGGGGCTCAGTCATTTTTTGGCGGACACCTACTCTTTATATCTTAAAACCCATCATTTTCATTGGAATGTCACGGGGCCCATGTTTCAAACACTTCACTTGATGTTTGAAGGGCAATACACAGAGATTTGGACGGCCGTTGACACTGTGGCTGAACGAATTCGATCTTTGGGCGGCTTTGCCCCAGGGTCTTATAAAGAGTTCAGTCAGTTGACGACAATCCCTGAAACAGAAGGCGTTCCTGCGGCCGAGAAAATGATTCAAGAATTAGTGTCTGGCCATGAAGCTGTTTGCAGAACCGCTCGAGCTTTGATCCCAGCGGCAGAAGAAGCTCACGATGAAGCCACCATGGATCTTTTGACTCAACGTTTGCAAGTTCATGAAAAGACGGCTTGGATGTTAAGAAGTATGCTTAGTAAATAGGCATAAATATTTTACTAATCACTGAATTCAAGAGGGGCCCCAAGCCCCTCTTTTTTTGACGCAATTGGGGGTTTGAATCCTCTTCAATGTTAAGATTGTGTTTGGATTACCAAAGCCACTTGAAGGTTTCCTTTCAGCGCCCTAAAACCTAAGAAAGCGTTCAACCAGGAGAATTCATGAAATTGACGAAAAGTTTTTTAATGGTCGTAATGGCAAGTTTGGTCTGGGTCACAGCGGCTCAAGCCACAGAGATGACAGGTGCTGGCTCAACTTTTGTTTATCCCTTAATTTCTAAATGGGCCGATGCCTACAAAAAAGAAACTGGCCATTCCGTCAATTATCAGTCGATTGGTTCGGGCGGCGGTATTAAGCAGATCCAAGGTAAAACGGTTGATTTTGGAGCGACCGATATGCCTTTAAAATCTGACGATTTAGCCAAGGACAATTTGGTTCAATTTCCCATCATCAATGGCGGCGTCGTCCCGGTTCTTCATGTGGCAGGAATTTCGGCCGGCCAATTAAAATTAACCGGCGATATTTTAGCAAATATTTTTTTAGGAACAGTAAAGAAATGGAATGATGCAAGCCTTGTCGCCTTGAATCCAGGATTAAAGTTACCAGATCAGGCGATCACAGTCGTTCATCGGTCAGATGGATCTGGAACAAGTTTTATTTGGTCCAACTATCTTTCAAAAGTCAGCAGCGATTGGAAAACAAAAGTTGGGGAAGGCACAGCTGTTAACTGGCCCACCGGCGTTGGCGGTAAGGGCAATGAAGGTGTCGCTTCTTATGTAAAGCAAATTGATGGTTCGATCGGTTATGTCGAGTACGCCTATGCCTTGCAAAATAAAATGGCTTCAGTGCAGATGAAAAATAAAGCGGGTCAGTTTGTTGAGCCCAAAGCCGATACTTTTAAAGCGGCGGCCGCTGGTGCTGATTGGGAAAAAGCCAAAGATTTCTACCTTATTTTAACCGATGCTCCAGGGAAAAATAGCTGGCCCATTGCTGGATCAACTTTTATTTTAATGCATAAAACTCAGGAAAAGCCTGAACAAGCCAAAGCCACTCTGAGGTTTTTCCACTGGGCCTTTAGCAAAGGCCAAGGTATGGCGGAAGAATTAAACTATGTGGTGCTTCCGACGAAGATCACAGCTTTAATTGAGAAAAATTGGAAAGCAGAAATTAAGTCTAAAGACGGCTCTGCTGTGTTTGTTCCCTAATTTTTCTGTTTTTAGAAATTAAAACGGAGACTCATTGGCCCAGAACGTTGGTTCTCAAAATTCAAATTTGTTGAAAGTTGAGGGCGAAAAGTCTTGGCAGGAAATCCCTTTAAGCCTTGTGATCCGTAGAAATAAACTTCTTGATAGTTTATTCGAACGGGTCACGCAATTTTTTGCGCTTTCAATTCTGGGAATCTTAATTGCCATTTTAGCCGCTCTTTACTTGGGTGCTGAACCAGCCATAAAAGCTTTTGGATGGAATTTTTTTACTTCCAGCCAATGGGATCCTGTTGCTGAGCAGTTTGGGGGTCTGGTCGCGATTTACGGAACCATTGTGACATCCTTCATTGCACTGCTGGTGGCGGTGCCTGTCAGCTTTGGAATCGCTTTATTTTTAACTGAAATTTCGCCTGTGATTTTGCGCGCTCCCCTGGGAATTGCGATGGAACTTTTGGCTGCAATTCCAAGTATTATTTATGGAATGTGGGGCCTTTTTGTTTTTGCCCCTTTCTTTGCTAAAAATATTCAGCCCTGGATTTTAGAAACCCTAGGGCCGATCCCAGTGATTGGATCTCTTTTTCAAGGACCACCGATGGGAATCGGGATGCTGACGGCGGGCTTAATTCTAGCCATCATGGTGATTCCATTCATATCCTCTGTCATGCGCGATACATTTAAAATTGTTCCAGCCATGTTAAAAGAATCCGCTTATGGCTTAGGGGCCACAAAATGGGAAGTGGCTTCACAAGTGATCTTACCCCATACAAAAATTGGTGTGGTGGGTGGAATTATGCTGGGCCTGGCCCGAGCTTTGGGCGAGACCATGGCCGTGACTTTTGTGATCGGAAACGCCCATGAATTATCGCCGTCATTGTTTATGCCGGGAAATACGATTTCTTCAGCCTTGGCCAATGAGTTTACAGAAGCGGTGGGTGCTTTATATACAGCTTCTTTGATTGAATTGGGTCTTATTTTATTTGTCATCACTTTTGTTGTTTTAGCCTTTGCAAAGCTTCTTCTTTATTATCTTAAAAAACAAGAAGGAACCTTGGGCTGATGCGAACACCAAAATACCTATTTTTAAAGCGGAAAATTAAAAATATGATTGGGCTAAGCCTGGCCTGTTCGGCAATGGTTTTTGGTTTATTTTTTTTAGGTGCGATCCTTTGGACGTTGTTAAAAAATGGACTGCCGTCCTTAAATCTTGCTGTTTTTTCAGAGATGACGCCGCCGCCGGGTCAAGCTGGCGGTTTGCTCAATGCGATTTATGGAAGTCTTGTGATGGTGGGTTGCGCTACTTTGATGGGCACGCCAATTGGAATTTTAGGTGGGACCTATTTATCAGAATATGGCACTCATTCTAGGGCCGCTTCGATCATTCGATTTGTGAATAGCATTTTAATGTCGGCACCCTCAGTGGTGATTGGATTTTTTGTTTACACAGTGGTTGTGGCACCCTCCCACCATTTTTCAGGATGGGCCGGCGTCATGGCACTGACTGTGATCATCATTCCTGTCGTGGTCAGTACCACTGAAAATATGTTGCGGCTGATTCCACAAAGTCTGCGAGAGGCCGCCGCGGCCTTAGGGGCTCCCCAGTGGCATGTGACGTTTTCAGTGACGTATCAGGCGGCCAAAGCGGGTTTACTGACAGGAGTTCTTTTAGGCGTTGCGCGTATTAGCGGCGAAACCGCGCCCTTGTTATTCACGGCTTTAAACAATCAGTTTTGGAATTCAAATTTATCAACGCCGATGGCTAATCTTCCGGTTGTTATTTTTCAATTTGCCATGAGCCCCTATGAGGACTGGCAGCATTTAGCTTGGGCCGGAGCCTTACTGATCACTTTAGCTGTGCTTGTTTTAAATATCCTGGCGCGCTTTGCATTTAGGCAGAAAACATGAGCTCAAAAATTCAAGTCAAAGATTTAAGTTTTTATTATGGGGCGGCACAGGCTCTTAAGAATATTAATTTAGACATTCATGATAAGAAAATCACGGCCTTTATTGGGCCTTCCGGCTGTGGAAAGTCGACGCTGTTAAGATGTTTTAATCGCATGTATGAACTTTATCCAAAACAAAATGTCCGAGGTGAAATTTTAATCAATGGCACCAATATATTAAGTCCCAAGAATGATGTGATCAAACTCAGATCTAAAGTTGGAATGGTCTTTCAAAAGCCGACGCCCTTTACGATGTCCATTTTTGATAATGTTGCTTTTGGCGTGAATCTGTATGAAAAGTTATCCCGCTTTGATTTGGCGGATCGTGTGAAATGGGCCTTACAAAAAGCAGCCCTTTGGGTTGAGGTTAAAGATAAGCTGAAGCAAAGCGGTCTCAGTTTATCCGGGGGACAGCAGCAGCGCCTTTGTATCGCTCGCGCTATTGCCGTAAAACCAGAAGTTCTTTTACTCGATGAACCGACGTCAGCCTTGGACCCGATTTCGACGGGTTATATTGAAGAGCTCTTGCAAGAGCTCAAACAGGATTATTCGGTGGTGATTGTGACTCATAATATGCAGCAGGCCGCAAGGTCCTCGGACTACACGGCATTTATGTATCTAGGAGCATTGATTGAGTGCAGCCGATCAGAAAAAATATTCACGAATCCCGAACAAAAACTGACTGAACAATACGTCACCGGCCATTTCGGCTAAAATATCTTTGCTATTAATCCTAACTTGAACTTTCGCCCTCTATTTGACTGTGCTATGTTCGGCCTATGTCACAGACTCTGCGGGCTGAAGTTAAAAACCTTAATTTTTCTTATGGAAATCAGTTAAAGGCTGTCAAAGTTCTAAAATCAATTTCTTTGCCGATTTATCAGAATCGAATCACCGCTTTAATTGGTCCTTCTGGTTGCGGAAAAACGACCCTTCTTCGCTGTTTTAATCGGATGCATGATCTTTACAAGGCCTCAACCTATGACGGCGAAATTTTGCTTTATCCAGAAAAAGTGAATATCTTAGACCCTAAAATTGACCCGATGGAAATCCGGATGCGAATTGGAATGGTCTTTCAAAAACCAAATCCCTTTCCAAAATCAATTTTCGAAAATGTCGCTTACGGGTTAAAGGTTCGTGGTTATAAAAATAAAAAATTCATCCAAGAGCGTGTGGAAAGCTCCCTGGAACAAGCGGGGTTATGGCAAGAAGTTAAAGATCGACTTCATGGTTCTGCGACGTCTCTTTCTGGAGGCCAACAGCAAAGATTGTGCATTGCTCGGGCTTTAGCGACCGAACCTGAAATTTTGCTTCTTGATGAGCCGACATCGGCGTTGGATCCGATGTCGACCTCTCGGATTGAGGACTTAATCACCGAACTTAAAAAACGCTGGACGATTGTCATCGTGACCCACAATTTGCACCAAGCGGCTCGGTGTGCCGATTATACAGCCTTTATGTACCTAGGTGACTTGATAGAGTTTGGTGAAAGTGAAAAGATTTTCACCAATCCCCGCGATCAGCGCACAGAAAATTATATCACAGGGCGATTCGGCTAGTCTTTTCAACGCAGACAGTCCTGCTGACTTTGACAGCGCTAACAAAAAAAATTCTAATGGACGGATGAATGATTTTTTTCAAAGTCCGCCAGTACTTGTTAACACTTTTAAAAATGATTCTTTTTTACAAAGATACTTAACCAAGCGTCTGCCGGGGGCGATGGCTCCAGAAATTTTTAAACATTTGGAATCAGTCGGTGAGTTAGCAGCTACAAAGTGGTGGCAGTGGGCTCAAGAAGCTGAAAAAAATCCTCCAAGGCATATTCCTTTTAGCCCGTGGGGAAAAAAAATCGATCAGATTGAAATGTCTTCAGGCTGGAAAAATCTTGAGGCCGCTGCGGCTCGCGAAGGCATTGTGGCTAGTGCTTACGAAAAAAAGTATGGGCCCTGGTCACGGGTTTATCAGATGTCCTTACTTTATCTTTTTCATCCCTCCAGCGCTTTTGTCTCTTGCCCTTTAGCAATGACTGATGGAGCGGCTCGGGCCATTGAGCTTTTTGGCAGTGAAGCGCAGAAGAAAAATGCCTTTAAACATTTAACATCAAGAGATCCCGAACAGTTTTGGACTTCCGGGCAGTGGATGACAGAAAGAACCGGCGGCAGCGATGTCAGCGGAACATCAACCGTGGCCAAGAAAAAAAATGACCAGTGGCAAATCACTGGAACGAAGTGGTTTACTTCAGCGACGACGTCTCAAATGACTTTGCTATTAGCAAGACCAGAAGGGGCTGAGGACGGTAGCAAGGGTCTTAGCTTATTTTATGTTGAGCTTCGTGATGCTCAGAACAAACTTAAAAATATAGAAATTCATCGTTTAAAAGATAAATTAGGAACAAAGGCCTTACCAACCGCCGAAGTTTCTTTAAATGCGACACCGGCTGATTTGATGGGAGAGTTGGGCGGCGGAGTTAAAAAAATATCTGCTCTGTTAAATATCACGCGACTTTACAATTCGATCTGTGCTTTAAGTCAAATGCGACGGGCCTTAGATTGGGCGCAAAGTTATTCAAAAGTACGCGTTGTTTTTGGTAAAAAATTAATCGATCACCCTTTGCATCAGAACTTATTAAAAAGTTTAGAGAAAACTTTTGAAGATTGTTTTAAGCTGACATTTTTCGTCATCGAACTATTAGGCAAGGAAGAAACCTTTCAGGCCACTGACAACGATAAAATCATGCTCAGGGCCTTAACTCCGATCGTTAAACTGTACACCGGTAAAAAAGTGATGGAAGTGGTGTCGGAAGTTGTCGAAATTTTTGCTGGTGCTGGATACATTGAAGACACGGGGATTCCAACTTTGCTCAGGGATGCGCAGGTGTTTAGCATTTGGGAGGGAACGACGAACGTTTTATCTTTGGATTTTCTTCGGGCCGCCGAAAAAGAAAAAGCGATCTGGGTTCTGATCGAAGATTGGAATCATAAAAATATTCAATTTCCGCAAAGGTTATCAGAAATCCTAGGCTGGCTGAAAAATGGCGAGCACGATAAAGTCGAATCTTGCGCCCGTGAACTGGCTTTTTTAGTGGCTGAGATGGCGATTAAATCGGCAAATTTTTAAGGTCTAAATCCACCAGATCATTTTTTAACCAATCTAGTAAATGAAGAAGTCCTACTTCAAGGGGAGTTGTCGACTTCCATGGTGCCAAATGTTTTTGCGCTTTGGACAAATCAGGTCTTCTTATTTGTGGATCATCTGTGGGTCGACCGATAAATTCAATTTTTAAATTCTTATCAGTAAATATTTTCTGAACCTTTTTTGCCAGGTCCAAAACTGAGAATTCAAATTCACTGCCAATATTGATGGGCTCAAATAATTCTTTCTGTGCATAACTCCAAATCCCAGCTATCAAATCATCGACATAACAAAAACAACGAGATTGTTTTCCATCACCATGAACAGTCAGGCTTTCACCTTTCAGTCCTTGCATTAAAAAATTAATCACAACACGGCCATCCGTTGGATTCATGCGCGGACCGTAGGTATTAAAAATCCGAACCAGGCCATGTTTGGCGCCATATTTTTTATTAAATTCGAAAATCAAAGTCTCGCCTAAGCGCTTAGATTCATCATAACAAGATCGAGGCCCAAAAGAATTCACGTTTCCCCAATAAGATTCTTTTTGAGGACTGGTCAAGGGATCGCCATAAATTTCACTGGTCGATGCAAAAATCAACCGAGCCTGGTGATCTTTTGCAAAATACAAAGCCTTCTCTAGGCCGACCGTATTGACCTTGATTGTTTCAAAAGCCAATTTTTGATAAAGAGGCGGTGATGCCGGTGATGCAAAATGAAAAACGTAACTTAAGTTCTCTAACCATTCGCCGGGAATTTGATTTTTCCAGGTCCAGTCAGACGTGACATCAGCATTGATAAAAACAAACTTAAAACTTTTTGACCAGGACGACCCAGTTTTGTCACTGCTAGAGACACTTTCGGCAATGGCGTTCAGTTCACTCACATTGCTTTGCATTCCTGTGCAAAGATTATCAACACCAATGACGAAATAGCCGGCTTTTAAAAGCATTTCACACAAGTGGCTGCCAAGAAATCCTGCGGCACCCGTGACTAGCGCAGACTTGCCTTGATGAAACGGCTGACCTGACATTAAGAAGGTCTCCCGACAGAAATATATTCAAAACCCATTTCAACAACCGCTGTGGTCGTATAAATATTTCGACCATCAAAGATCAGAGGCTTTTTTAAAAGCTCTTTCATTTTTTTAAAATTAGGTTCTCGAAATGATTTCCATTCAGTCACTATCAAAAGCGCATCGCAGCCTTTTAAAGTTTCATATTGGTCATCATAAAAAGACAAACCAGCCGCTCCTGCAAAATGAGCTTTTGCATTCTCGGCGGCAACAGGATCAAAGGCGCGCACAGTGGCACCTTCTTTCATGGACCACTCGATCAGATCCATGGCGGGCGCTTCGCGGATATCGTCGGTTCCTGGTTTGAAGGCGATGCCCCACACAGCAATCGTTTTGCCCTTTAATGAGCCTAATTTTTTCTGAACTTTGCCGTAAAAGTTTTTTCGTTGATGAATATTGACGTTTTCAACACTTTCTAAAATTTCTAAACGCTCATCGCGGTCCCGACCTGTATGAATTAAAGCGCGGACATCTTTTGGAAAACAAGAGCCGCCATATCCAACACCGGCATAAATAAAATGAGGTCCAATTCGAGGGTCTGAGCCCAAGCCGCGCCGGACGTTTTCGATATCAGCGCCGACTTTATCGCAAAGTCTTGAAAACTCATTCATTAAAGAAATTTTTGTGGCTAACATCGCATTGGCTGCGTATTTCGTCATTTCGCTGGAAAGAGGATCCATGGTCAGATAAGGATTGCCATTTTTTAAGAAAGGATCATAAATTCGTTTTAAAATCGCCGCGGCTTTTTCGCTCTCAACACCAACCACTACCCGGTGGGGTTTGAGGCAGTCTTCAATGGCGGAACCTTCACGTAAAAATTCGGGATTTGAAACAACATCAAATGCAAAACTTTGTCCGCGTTTTTTAAAGGTCTCTTCAATTCGAGCTTTAACTTTTAAATAAGTTCCGACAGGAACAGTGGATTTTGTGACGATCAACTTATACTCATTCATATTCTGAGCAATCGTTTCCGCCACGCTTAAGACATACTTTAAATCAGCCGAGCCATCAACATCACTGGGGGTTCCCACCGCGATAAAAATAATTTCACTTTTACTAACGGCTGACTTGAGGTCCGTCGTGAAAGTGATGCGCTTGGCTTGAATATTATTAGTGATCAGAGCATCAAGCCCCGGTTCATAAATGGGTGAAATTCCGTCTTGAAGCTTGGCAATTTTTGCAGCATCAATGTCAGCACAAATCACATCGTTGCCCATCTCGGCAAAACAGACGCCGGTGACTAAGCCGACATAGCCAGTTCCAAAAACAGAAATTTGCATAAATCTTCTCCTCAAAAAATGAACTTAATTAAATCACAATTCAAATCAAGTCGCTAGGACTTGTCCTAAACTTTGCACGACATAGTCTTGCTGTTCACCCGTCATCTCCGGGTACAGGGGAAGACTGAGGGCGCGACTCTGTAACCGAAAAGACACAGGGAAATCGTCAGGTTGATGTTTTAAATAAGAGTAAGCTTTTAAAAATGGCAATGCGATCGGGTAGTGAATGCCGGCGTGAATATTTTTTTTCTTTAAACCCTCAAGAACTTGGTCGCGGTTTTCCAGGTGGGTTACATAAAGGTGAAAACAATGTTGCTCTGATGGCGGCATCACGGGACGAAGGACCTGTGGAAGTTTTTCTAGCAATTGATGATATTTTTGGGCTTTTTGCTGACGGGCCAATGTCCACTTGGGCAAATGCCGTAGTTTGACTCTTAAAACAGCAGCCTGCAAAGTATCTAGGCGAGAATTAAAGCCTTCCATATCATGATCATATTTTGAAATGCGGCCATGATTGGCAAGCTTTCT
>JAYWEQ010000020.1:0-3272 GCA_043779185.1 Pseudobdellovibrionaceae bacterium | reverse complement strand
GCTTTTTTTGCAAAACCCGGAATTTTAACGATTCATGTAGGCCCTGTGCATCCTCCAGCTCCTATTGAAGAGGTCTACCAAGCTTATAAAAACTGGGTTATAACGATCACTCCTGATGCCTTTAGCGAAGAAGACAATATGCTTCCAGACTTTACGTGAGGTTTTTATGAAAGTTGAAAAAAAATCTTTAAAAATTGGTCCTTATGAAATTTGCCCTTTGCCGACGGGAGTTTTTGGACTGGATGGCGGCTCTATGTTTGGCACTGTCCCCAAAGTTTTATGGGAAAAATCCAATCCTCCCGATGAGAAAAATAGAATTCAAATGGAGGCCCGTGGCCTTCTTTTAAAATCTCCGGGCTTAAATGTCCTGATTGATTGTGGAAATGGGCAAGACTTTGTGGCCAAGTTTGGCGAAAAAATGGGGAATAAATTTTCAGAAATGTATAATATTGATAAGGACGGACCGTCTTTACTGAATTCCTTAGCAAAGCATGGCTTAAAGGCCGAAGATATTCACGCCGTTATTTTAACGCATCTTCATTTTGATCATGCCGGCGGCGCCACCACAGAAAAAAATGGTAAGCTGGTTCCGCAATTTCCAAAGGCCAAATATTATTTACAAAGAAAAAATTTAGAAACGGCCACCCATCCCAACTTGCGTGAAAAAGCCAGTTACTTTGCGGCTAATTTTCAACCCTTGATTGATGCCAAACAGCTGTCCTTGCTGGACGGCGAACAAGAAAATATTCTGCCGGGGATTTCAGTTTATATTTCTAATGGCCACACTCAGGGTCAGCAGATCGTCAAGGTTTCTGATGGCACAACCTCATTACTTTATTGCGCGGATGTGGTGCCGACCTCTTCGCACGTTCGGCTGCCGTGGCTGATGGGCTATGATCTTCATCCCTTGCTGCTGATGGAAGAAAAACAGAAATACCTTGGTTTGGCGGCCGATCAATCTTGGTACTTATTTTTTGAACACGATCCTTATTGTGACAGCGCTTTGATTGAAAAAAGTGGTCCTGATTTTGCGGTCAAAGAAAGATTCTGGTTGGATGCCTAAAATAAAATTCGGTGTCATCAAAACGTCTTTTTCAGATATGGTTCAACAGACCAAGGACGGCGAAATCAGATTGGTGGCTTCGGCTTTAGCTTTTTCGACTTTATTATCGTTGGTTCCGTTTATGGCTGTGACTTTATCAATTTTTAAAAACATTGGCGGTCTTGAATTTCTATATCCCAAAGTTGAGGGTTTTTTATTAGCATATCTCGAGCAAGGCGTTGGTTCCAAAGCCATCTTATTTGTGCATAATATTTTACAAAGAATTTCGACCAATATTCTTGGCACTACGGGGGCGGTATTTTTATTTTTCTCAAGCCTCAAATTGATCCAAGATATGGAGCGTGGAATTAATCGCGTTTGGAATGTCCAAGAAAAAAGGCCTTTTCATCGACGCGTGGGCTTAAGCTTATTTCTGTTTTTTCTGTTTCCTTTGACTCTGGCTGTCTACATTGGTTTTCGTTCGGTCGGACTTTTTAATCCCATTATAAAAAATGGCGTTCATGGCGTTACTGATTTTGCCATGCTTTTAGGCGGCCTTTTTATCATTTATAAATTAGTTCCATCTTTGAAAGTTAAAACCAAACCGGCTTTGGTGTCGGCCCTTTTAGCGGCAGTTTCCCTTGTGATCCTTAAAAACTCATTTGCCTGGGCCGCTACAAAGGTTTTCAGCTACAGTAAAATCTATGGCGGCATGGCGGCCGTCCCCTTGCTGTGCCTCTGGATTCTAGGGGCCTGGTATATTATCCTGGCCGGAGTGGCTTTTTCTGCCAGCACGCAGAGGCGGGATTGGCTGGTCGAAAACTATGGCCCCGAATACGCCGAATAAACCTTTTGACCGCATTTGCACCATAGTTTAAATCTAATCTCCACGGCGCTATAGCTCAGCTGGATAGAGCATCACCCTTCTAAGGTGAGGGTCCTTCGTTCGAATCGAAGTAGCGTCACCAATCCGCCCATTGGGCAATTTTCGACCCACTGTTTAGAATCTAATTTCAAATCCCCATTACGAGTTCCACGGCCCTTAAAAGGAAGAACTTTGGCAACGCTTTGGTTTTCATTACAAAGCACTCCCAAAGACCTTTCTTCAGATACAGCGTTGGAAAAATAATATATATCCAAGCCATTTTGACTAACTAATATTTTCTGAACAAACTTTCGTAACGCTCTCTTTTTTTGGATAGCGGGTAATTTAGCCCACCCCTTTGTGGCTTGCTGAATACGACCTTCAAGGTCGTCTCTAACCTGATCCAAGGAAATGACTTCTGAATCATTTTCCTGAAATTCATTTAAATTTTTCTCAATTATAGTTTTTCGTTTTCCCAAAACTTCGATTTTATCAACTAAAAATTTTGCGGTTTCAGTTCCTTCGGATGTCTGGATGTGTAATTTAAATGCCTGTTCCATTGCTGGACGGGGTATTAACCCCGTCCATAACGTTTACCGCTACCAACGCTGCTTGATCCACCTGCCAAACATTGGGACGGAGTACATACCCCGTCCCGCTTAGGCTCAGAACATTATTTCGGACGAATCTAATCTTTACTTATGAAATATAAAACCTGGGATCAATTTTAGGGTGAGTTTCTTTCGGTGACATTTCACCTTGATAACCCTGATCGGTGGCCGTCAAGAGAACGGAAAGCTAATTGGTGTCTGAAAAACTTAAATATTGGTCAAGATTCAAAAATTTTGGACCTTGGTTGCTGTGACGGCCTAATTGATATTTGGCTTTCTCGCAAAGGGCTTCAGGTTATAGCAGTAAGCGTGAGTATCCCCACAAAGAACCAGGGCAAGGGCTGGCAGCCGGAGATGATTCGCAGACTTTTGAACCGGTAGTTTGCCATGAAAAATTTTAAGTGACGAAAATTCGTCATTCAGAGGGTCGACTTTATCGGTATTAAAGGTGGGTGCAACTATTTGAAATTTCTATAACTAACAAGATTTGAATTTCAAAATGCCAAATCTTTGAAAATGACTTTTTAAAATCGAAGGGTTCAAATCCCTCCTTCTCCATCATTGGCTAAAATTGATGAGGCAAAGATAAGTAAAATCCTGCATCATCGGATTGATGAGTTTTCGACGGATCGCTTAATTGCGATTTACGAAAAGATAAATCCAAAAGTTCAGCTGAAAGTGAGCTGATTGTAGTGATTTGTAGTTATTGAGGAATTCGCTTCAATAATTACATGGGGTTAAGCCGGCAACTGTA
>JAYWEQ010000019.1:0-12342 GCA_043779185.1 Pseudobdellovibrionaceae bacterium | reverse complement strand
GGCGCTATCGGTAGATATTGGAAGCCAGAATTTGAATCGATTATACCAAAAATAAAAGTCGAGGTTTTATGAAAACCCCTTCTGCGTCATAGAGAGCCTCATTGGGGGGAAGCTTTCTCAAGCTGAGATGTCTCAGTTTGAGGCGCAAACTCCCAAACATAACAGAGAAGAGCTTTTTCTGGAATTCACCGGCTTTTAAAAAGGTCCCATACCTTTTACAAGGGTTCTGGGATCGGATCAGAATTATTTTTTTGCAGGTTTGCCGTCGTCTAAATTGGCTTCGCCTTCGATACTGATGGTCACTTCGTCACTGACGGCGACGCCGCCTTTATCCAAAGCCTTATTCCAAGCCAGGCCCCAGTCTTTGCGATTTACTTTTGTTGAGGCTGAAAAGCCGACTTTTTTGACACCCATAAATTCGACTTCACCGTTATTCGTCACATCTAAAACCACTGGTAAAGTTTTATCACGCATGGTCAGCATGCCTTTGATTTTGGTCACTTTACCCTCGGGAGCCAGTTCTGCCTTTTGACTTTTAAAAATCATTTTAGGATATTTTTTTGCGTCAAAAAAATCGTTTCCTTTAAGATGATTATCACGATCCGCAACACCCGTTTCAACCGAGTCTGTCTCAATTGTGACATCGATATCTTTGACTTCCTTTTTTGCGGAATCATAATTGAACTTTCCATCGAATTTTTTAAAGTCCCCTTTGACATTGCTGACCATCAAATGCTTGACAGAAAATCCGACTTGCGAATGGGCTGGGTCTAGTTTGTAAATTCCTGCCTGCGCGCTTGCAGTGATAAGAAACATAAGTGAAAAAACTTTCATTTGAACTCCGCTTTTTTTGGTTAAGAGTGTGTCAGTATCTAGATTCTTATTAAAAAAATCAAGACCAGCTAAGTCTGACTTTACACAATTCGTAAGGGTGTTTAGACTTTGTGCTAACTATGCAGAAAAAGAAATTAGGTCTTGTCTTATCAGGAGGCGGAGCACGCGGAGCCTACCAAGTTGGTGTGATGTCGGCGATGTCCGAGATTTTACAAAAGGCCAGCCTTGAATTTAAAATAGATATTTTTTCAGGAGTGAGCGCCGGTGCTATCAATGCTTCGGCGTTAGCGGCTGAAAGTCATGACCTGCATGAGGGCTGTCGAAAGCTTGTCGAGCTTTGGAGCCGCCTGCGCAGCGAAGATATTTTTTATACCGATGCCGTGAATTTGGGAAAAATTGGCTTAAAATGGATGGGTGAATTGTCTTTGGGTGGACTGACTGGTTCGACTCCAGGGCGGGCCTTGCTGGACACCGAGCCCTTAAAAATTCTATTAGAAAAGAATCTTAATTACGCATCCATCGAAAAGAATCTTAAAGAAAAACATTATTCGGCCCTAGCCATCACATCGGTGGATTACCAGACCTCTAATTCGATCACTTTTGTTCAAGGTCATGATGACCTTCCAACTTGGAACAAAGTTCGAAAGATCAGTGAAAAAGCTAATATTACAGCTGATCATATTATGGCTTCGGCGGCCATTCCCCTGCTGTTTCCCCCCGTCAAAGTTGATCGAAGGTGGTTCGGTGATGGTTGCGTGCGAAATACTCATCCGTGCGCCCCTAGCATTTACCTGGGCGCTGAGAAATTAATGGTCATCGGAGTTCGCAAACAAGGCAATTCTGTTTATGAAGAAAGCCTTTTGCAAAACGATAAAGCCCCCAGTGTCGCAAGGGTTATTAATGTGATCTTAAATGCTGTTCTTTTAGATGGTATTGAGCTGGACGTCGAACGACTGGAGCGCGTGAATGAATTTATTCGAAAGGTTCCAAGTCCCCATCAAGGGCATCTGAATTACAAGCCCGTCGATTATCTTTGGATTTCTCCATCGGCGGATTTGGGTGAAATCGCCGCTAGAAAATCTGCCAAACTTCCCCGCGTGATTCGATATTTAATTAAAGGCTTGGGGACTTTGGAAGAAGCCAGCGAAATTGTTAGTTATTTATTGTTTGAACCGTCTTACTGCAGTCAGCTGATAGATCTAGGTTTTCAAGACGCTATGAAACAGCGAGAACAAATTCTTCAGTTTTACACCCGAGAAAAGATCAGTTCAGGACAAGCTTAGATTTCGATTTGAATGCCGACTTCAATCACCTGATCGGGCGGAATTCTAAAAAAAGCGGTTGGTCTTTGGGCGTTTCGTGACATCAGAGCAAAAAGCCGTTCACGCCAGATCCACATCCCCGGAGTATTGCTTGGCAGAATTGTTTCTCGGCCCAAGACAAAAGTCGTTTCATTGACATTGAAGTGGATATCTTGATTGCGACAGGCCTCAAGAATATGTTTCATTTTTGGAATTTCCATAAATCCGTAATAAACCATGATCCGGTAAAAATTGGGGATGATTTCTTGGATGGAAACTCGCTTCTCTTTATGAACCGATGGGACTTCTTTGGTGATGATCGTTAAAATGGCGACCCGTTCGTGCAAAACTTTGTTGTGTTTTAAATTATGAAGCAAGGGAACAGGAACACCCCATGGATCGCCTGACAGGTACATCGCTGTCCCCGAAACCCTGAGCGGAGGACTGCGCAACAGTTTTGCGCAGAACTCTTCAATGGATAAAGAACGTTCTTTCAATCGATGATAAAGAATTTTTCGACCTTTATTCCAAGTTGTCATCAAAAGGTAAATCATGGCCCCAATAAGAAGTGGCACCCATCCACCATGTTCAACTTTGATGATATTGGAGCCAAAAAAAGCAATATCAAGGATCGCAAAAAAACTGAAAATCGGCACTGACTGGGCCCAACTCCACTTCCATTTTCGCTGGGCGACAATCAAAGCCAAAAACGTTGTGATGACCATTGTTCCGGTCACAGCAATTCCATAGGCGGCCGCTAAGTTGCTAGAGGTTTTAAATGTTAGGACCAGCCAGATCACTCCAAAAAACAGCGCCCAATTCATAAAGGGAATATAAATTTGGCCAATCTCACGACTGGACGTGTGGATGATCGAAAGTCTGGGCCAGAAACCCAATTGGATGGCCTGACGAGTGATTGAAAAAATTCCTGAAATAAGAGCCTGAGAAGCAATCACTGTCGCTAAAGTGGACAAGATCACAAGCGGCAACAAACCCCAGCTTGGAGCCAACATAAAAAACGGGTTTGAAATGGCTTCCGGGTTTTTAATTAATAGCGCCCCTTGACCAAAATAATTTAAAATTAAAGAAGGAAATACGACAAAAAACCAAGCCCGACGGATCGGCGAGCGACCGAAGTGTCCCATATCGGCGTACAAGGCTTCTCCGCCTGTCACCACCAAAAAGACAGATCCTAAAACTAAAAATCCAAGGGTTCCGTTATTGATAAAAAACTGCAAAGCCCAAACCGGATTCAGGCCACTTAAAACATCTGGGTTTAAAGAAATTCCATAAACCCCTAATGCGGCAAGGACAAAAAACCAAACAAGTAAAACAGGTCCAAAAAATAATCCGATTCGACCCGTTCCAAATCTTTGCATTAGAAAAAGTGCATTCATAATAAAGATCGTTAATGGAATCACATAAGGTTCAAAGACCGGCGTCACAAACTTCAAACCTTCAACAGCAGAAAGGACTGAGATCGCAGGCGTGATAACACCGTCTCCGTACAAAAGAGCGGCGCCAAAAAGTCCACAAACAATAACACTAGCCCTTAACAAAGGAGCTTCGCGCCCAGGGATCGTCCCAAGACTGAGAGCCATCAAGGATAAAATTCCGCCTTCTCCGCGATTGTCAGCGCGCAAGACAAAGAGCATATATTTAATGCAAATCACGATCACTAAAGTCCAAAATATCAGGGACAGAATTCCTAAAACATTTTCATTGATCACGGGAAGGCTGTGTTCACCACCAAAACATTCCCTGAGGGCATAAAGCGGACTGGTGCCGATATCACCAAAGACAATTCCCAAAGCACCCAGTGCTAAGGCCCAAATACTGGATTTTGAATCGTCATGAGAGGCCGTCGTTGATTGCACATTAAAAATGTAACCTGCCTTAGCGTTTCTGTCTATGTCGCACCCCATTGACAAAGTTTCAAACGATGCCTTTAATAGTAAGAGGGGGAATTATGGAGACAGGTCGACGTTGGTTTGTACTTGAAAATAATCAAGTGAATGGCCCTTACCAAACCTCTGAAGTTGAAGCCTTGATGCCCAATGCAAAAAATCCTTTGATCTGGGGCCGGGGCCTGAACGAATGGCTGCCGCCGCAAGATTGGATTCAAGCCTTAAAAGACCCGGCTATCAATACGCAAGCTTCATCCGATGAACCTGAGTGGCGGTATCGGCATGAAGGAAAAGAATTCGGCCCGATGACTTTTAAAGCCATGATGGAGATTCTAAAATCCTATTCGGACTTTGAACAATTTGTTGTCTACAATGAAGTCCAAAAAGAGTGGCAAGAGTTGTATTTGGTTGCAAAAATTTGCGATGAACTGGGTATTTCGCGCCGAGTGCACCCCCGAGTTCCGATCATGGCTTCATTGGTCTGCGAAACACCGCGAGGGGCTGTCACAACAAAAATTATTTCTATTAGCGAAGGAGGACTGGGAGCCAGTGAAGCAAGTCAGTTAAAAATCGGTGAAAAATATAAAGCGACACTGACCAGTTCAAATTTATACACGACATTAAATTGCATGATTGAAGTGATGTATGTTGGGACCGAGGGCTATGCGGGCTTAAGGTTTTTAAATCTTCCGGCGGAATCCCGAAGTACCATCATTACCTATATTAATAAGTTCAAAGATTTGCGTAAATAAGCATTAAGAAATATTTAAAAGGTCCCCTTGCGGAAGGCTAAAGTACAATTGCGTTTACTTTGAAAACCCATCCGAATTTGAAGATCAAATCCCTCTTTCTTTAAGGTTCTTTTTAAATCCCCCGTGCAGGAAAAAGTCCCTAAACAAACTTGCGGACTGGCCCATTGATGAAGAAAGTTTGTTAAAAATTCGGGCGTCCATAAATCAGGACTGACAGCCCGGCTAAAGGCATCATACATCAGACCATGAAAATGAGGTGTCGATGTTTGGCTGTGCTCAAGAGCCCCATCCACACGCCACATTTTCTTTTCATACAGATCTGCCAAAAATTGTTGGCCCCGTTTTAGGTTTTCAAAATTTGAATTAAAAACAAAATTTCCTATTTGGTCATAGGTCTCTTTAACTTCTGGATGAAGAGGTCGATCAAAAATCCACGAAATAAAATACTCTGTCAACTCGGGGACGATCTCAAAACTTTGTAGTTGTAAGGATCGGTTTTGGCTTAGATCCATAAATTCGCGCGCCACCAGAAGCTCGACATAACCGAGCCCCAGTCCGACACTCAGAAACCGAGATTCTGGTAGATCTTGTTCTTTCACCCAATCGGTGACTGGTTTATAGATATAGAGTGTTTCTTCCCAAGCGCCCCCAGAATGATGCATCGACTGGCCGGTTTCAAAATCGGGCCTTGTGGGCGTCGGTCGACGAAGGGTGGGACTGCCGTCCTTCGTTTTTTCAAGGCTAAAACCGATCTCTGACCATGATTTCAAGCTTGGATCTCCGAACAAGTTGACAGACCAGTTTTAATTCATCATCACCAACCTATGGAAAAAGGCTGGCGCGGATTACCGTATAACACAATCTCAAGTTTCTACCAGCAGCGTTTTGGTGAGAAAATCTATAAGATTCCTGTTTCCGTCGTGGATGATTGTCCGAATCGGCGGGGCCTTAAGGGCATGCAAACTTGTGTGTTTTGCGATGTTTGGGGATCGGCCGCGCGATCAGAAGCGCAAGGCATGGAGCTTTCAAAACAGATTTCTGACTTTGGCAAGCATTTAGGGGATCGCTATCACGCCAAAAATTTCCTTGTGTACTTTCAGGCTTATACAAACTCGTTCACTAAAATTTCGTCATTAAAAAATAACTTTGAAACTTCTTTAGCTTTTCCTTTTGTGAAAGGCTTTGTCGTGGGCACCCGACCCGATTGTTTATCTCCGGCTGTTTTAAACTTATGGCAAGAGTATCATGAAAAATCTTTTGTTTCCGTCGAGCTGGGTGTGCAAAGTTTTTTTGATGATCAGCTGCAGTTTATGCGTCGGGGTCACACCGCCCAGCAATCATTAGATGCGATCGCAAAAATTTCTTCGACCACCAATGTGGATTTAGGAATTCATTTGATGTTTGGTCAGCCCTGCGAAACAGATCAACAAATCATCCAGACAGCAGAGCTTGTGAACACCCTGCCCATCACTAATATCAAGCTGCATAATTTGCATGTTTTAACCAACACGCCGCTAGAGAAAATGTTTTTAGAGGGTCATTTCAAGCCGATTGAAAGACCTTTGTATGCCCATCGTGTGCAGTTATTCTTAGAGCATCTTTCCCCACGTTTTTTCCTGCACAGACTGGCGGCTTTAGCACCGCGAAGGGATGAATTGGTCGCACCTGCTTGGACATCTGATAAAATGGGGACTCATCAGTATATTATTGATCACCTTAGGTCGCAGGGCAGTTATCAGGGACGTCACTTTAAGGCCGTCACTGTTGAAGAACAGCTTGGGCAGAAAAATTTCTTTTTAAATTCACAGCCTTTTTCGGGCTTGTGATCCCACACATTTAAGTTCGTTTAAGAAATGTTTCAGAGTTTTTAAAATTTGTCCTTATCTGACAAGGGTTTGCGGGAACTAGACCAGCTTCCCACTGTAGAAATTAGGCATCGATGCCGGTTCAGAAAGCAGGACCAAGCTGTCAATCAAATCTGATTTCATGCTTAATTGATGTGCAGCGGTATAAAATTATGGTCCAAATTAATAAAAAAAATTTGCATCCTCGAAAAGAGTTCAGCACACTAGTTTCAAGATTAGATCCGCCTTATTGATGAGGCTCTTAGATGGCAGCACTAGATATAGTGGTGATGTTGAAGAAAAGGCTATGATGGCTCCGCAGATTCAATCCCATACACTGACAAGAAAAATAAGTCGAGGTGAGGCAAACTAGACTTTAAGCTAGACAGCTTTGCCACTGAGAGTTTTAGTTACAAAGCTCGTTTTTCGAAAAACGCGGGGGTTTTTCGGGGGGCTGTTTTGACCAAATTTTACGCAAATATTTTATCGATTGAGGGGAATGAATGAAGGATCAAATGCAAATGAATGAAGATCATGGCCGCCGCTCTTATAATACGCCTGTGATGCGGGTCATGAAACGCGATGGAACCATGGAACCCGTCGACGTCACTAAAATCGTCGAGCGTGTAACCCATTGCTGCCAGGGGCTGACACAAGTCGATCCCCTACGAGTCGCCACCAAGGCGATCAGCGGTCTTTACGACGGCGCCAGCACGAAAGAGCTTGATAACTTATGTATTCAAACAGCTTCGCTTTTAACCAGTGAAGAGCCCGAATACTCAAAGCTCGCGTCCCGTTTGCTTGCCACATATATAGATGAAGAAGTTCGCTCACAAAAAATTCACTCTTTTGCGGATGCTGTGAATGTCGGATTCAAGGCAGGAATTTTATCAGAAGCGCTTTTGACCTTTATCGACACCAATAAAGCCGTTCTTTGTGCCGCCATTGAGCCCTACCGCACGGACCGTTTTGAATATTTTGGCCTTCGAACAGTCTATGATCGATATCTTTTAAAAAATCCAACCAGCCGCCAAGTTTTTGAAACACCACAATACTTTTTTATGCGGGTGGCTTGTGGCTTAGCCCAAACGGTGGAAGAGGCGATCGAGTTTTATCGATTGATCTCTTCCCACGAATACATGCCATCGACGCCGACACTTTTTAATTCTGGGACTTTAAGACCGCAAATGAGCTCTTGTTACCTTTTGGATTCTCCGAAAGATGATTTGCGCGCCATCTACGACAAGTACACTGATATTGCGATGCTTTCAAAATTTGCTGGTGGCATTGGCGTGGCTTTTTCAAAAGTTCGTTCGCGCGGCTCTTTGATTCAAGGAACCAATGGGCATTCCAACGGAATTGTGCCTTGGCTAAAAACTTTGGACAGCTCGGTGGCCGCCGTCAATCAAGGTGGAAAACGAAAAGGTGCTGCTTGTGTTTATCTAGAGTCTTGGCATGCTGATATTGAAGAATTTTTAGAACTTCGCGATAATACGGGCGACGAAGCCAAGCGCGCCCATAACTTAAATTTAGCTAACTGGATTCCTGATCTATTTATGAAACGTGTCGAAGAAGATGCGATGTGGTCGCTGTTTGATCCGCGCATTGTTCCGCAATTTGTTGAACTTTATGGACCAGAGTTTGAAAAAGCTTACGCTGAAGCCGAAGAAAAAAAGCTTTTCCTGAAGCAACTAAAGGCTCGTGATTTATATGTGCGAATGATGAAAACATTGGCTCAGACTGGCAATGGTTGGATGACCTTCAAGGATGCTTCTAACCAGAAGGCGAATCAAACGGGCTCACCGGAAAATGTGATCCATTTATCGAATCTTTGCACCGAAATTTTAGAAGTCACTTCCGACAAGGAAACGGCCGTTTGCAACTTAGGCTCTGTCAATTTAGCCAGACATGTTTTAAACGGTGAATTTGATTTTGAAAAACTGGGTCGAACGGTTCGAACGGCGGTGAAGTATTTAGATCGCGTGATCGATATTAATTTCTACCCAATTGATACAGCCCAATCATCAAATAGCAAATGGCGGCCTGTGGGCCTTGGCGTGATGGGACTTCAGGATGCCTTCTTTTTGCTAAAATTACCTTTTGATTGCGATGAAGCTCGGGCCCTGTCGGCTCGAATTCAAGAAGAAATTTATTATCATGCGGTTTCAACTTCGGTTGACCTTGCTGAAAAAATGGGTCCGCATGAGGCTTACAAAGAAACACGCGCTAGTCGTGGTCTTCTGCAATTCGATCTTTGGAATGCGACTCCACACAACACTTTAAAGTGGAATCAATTAAAAGAACGAATGGCTCGATTTGGCTTAAGAAATTCTTTATTGATTGCCATTGCCCCAACCGCCACCATCGCGTCGATTGTTGGTTGCTACGAAGCCACGGAACCTCAGGTGTCGAATTTATTTAAGCGGGAAACTTTAAGTGGCGAGTTCTTGCAGATCAATCGCAACCTGGTCTTGGATTTAAAAGCTTTAGGGCTTTGGAGTGAAGAACTTCGAAATCAAATCAAAGGCTTTGAAGGATCGATCCAAGAGATTGCTGAGATTCCGCAGGATTTAAAAAATTTATACAGGACCGTCTGGGAAGTGCCCATGAAGGGACTGATTGAAATGGCCGCCGATCGTGGACCTTTTATTGATCAGTCGCAAAGTTTAAATTTATTTATGGAAAGTCCTACGATTGGAAAACTATCTTCCATGTATATGTATGCTTGGAAGCGAGGAATAAAAACGACTTATTATCTGCGATCTAGACCGGCCACAGCGATTGCAAAGACGACCGTCAAAAAAGCAGCGACAGCTTCTCCAGAAGCCACTGCTGCTAGTGAACTCTTGATGAAGGAAGCAGCTGATAAAAAAGCTTATTCAGATTCAGAAGTGATCGCCTGCAGTCTGGATAATCCAGAAGCCTGCGAAGCTTGTCAGTAGGATTGATTTATTTTTTGAAGACCTGTCCCTGAAGGCACAGGAGCCACTATGAAGGAGGCAATATGATTTTAGACCCAGGATTTGATTTAACCTTAAGACCTATGAAATACCCCATTTTTTATGAGATGTATAAAAATGGCATTAAAAATACATGGACTGTCGATGAAGTGGATTTCTCGACGGATCTTATGGATTTAAATACAAAAATGACGCCGTCTGAAAAACATTTGATCAGCCGACTTGTGGCTTTCTTTGCAACCGGAGATTCCATCGTCGGAAACAATTTAGTGTTGAATTTGTATAAGCATATCAATTCTCCGGAAGCGCGTTTGTACTTATCAAGGCAGCTTTACGAAGAGGCTTTGCATGTGCAGTTTTACTTAACCCTTCTAGACACCTATATTCCTCATCCCGATGAAAGGGCTTTGGCCTTTAAAGCGGTGGAAAGCATTCCTTCGATTCAGAAAAAAGCCCAATTTTGTTTTAAATGGATGGATTCGATCAATACTTTAAACTCCTTGGAAACGCCCGAAGATCGTCGAAAATTTTTAATGAATGTCATTTGTTTTGCGACTTGCATTGAAGGTCTATTTTTCTTTGCGGCCTTTGCCTACGTTTATTTTTTACGCTCAAAAGGTTTGCTAGCAGGACTTGCGACGGGAACTAATTGGGTTTTTCGTGATGAAAGCATGCATATTGCCTTTGCTAATGAAGTGATTCAAACAGCCCGCAAAGAAGAGCCTAGTCTTTTCAATGAACAGATGAATGATATGGTTGTTCAGATGATGGAAGATGCCATTGAATGTGAAATGGCTTTTGCAGAGGATATTCTCGAACACGGCGTGGCCGGTATGAGTTTAAAAGATATGCGTCAGTATTTAGAATTCGTTGCTGATCAGCGATTGGAATCTTTGCATATTGCGCCACGATTTAATGTTCGAAACCCTTTTGGCTTTATGGAACTGCAAGATATGCAAGAGCTTGCGAACTTTTTTGAACGCAGGGTTTCTGCTTATCAAATGGGAGTTTCCGGGCAAGTCGCCTTTGATGAAACTTTTTAATCAATATGCGTAAAGAGCTGGCTCTGTGGCTCTTTTTTCTAATGGCTTGCCTGGGTGCGGGATACCTTAAGGGTAATTCCGCATCCGATGCCGGGACCTCGTTTTTTGGTGGACCTACCGAAGTTGAAATCCTTCTGTCCAGTGATCTGTTACTGCCACTTTCGATTCGCCAAGAACTTGAAAGAAAACTGAATATTCAAATTAAAGTTTTAATCGTTCACGATCGGGAAGAATTCAATATTCGTTCGATCACATCGCCTGGATATCATTTAGCACTAGTTCCGGATCATTGGATCGGACCCGCCAATAGGGCCCACCAAATGTCGAATCTAAATCCATTGAAGGATTTCCTGAGTGAAAGAATTTCCGCTGATTTCTTGCAAACCTCGCAAGCAAAAATATACGGCGCTCCTATTTTTTGGATGGTCACTCACTTGTATGAGTCACCGCATGAGTCAGCGCCAAGAGCTTCTGCCAATTTAGGAAAAATATTTTATTTTCTGAATGACTGGGACTATTTTACGACAAAGGCTTCTGAACTTAATATTAATTCAGGACAGCTTCGACCTTTAGAATTTTTTAAACCCCTGGCCAGCTTCAATTCGCCTGATTCTGTTTTTGAAATTTCACATCTCGACGAAGATGTAAAAAATAAACTAAGCCCCAGTAATTATGACTTTACAAGCCTGTATGTTTGGAGCTTTTGCACACCAAGACACAGTCCTTCGCGAAAAATAACTTTAAAATTGATCGAAGCCCTGACCGAAGCGGATCTGCAGATGAAGTGGGTCACGTTATTACCCCTCGCAAGCACATTAAAAACTTTAGATGACCGATCTTTTCCGCGAAACAAGAAATCGATTTATGTCAGAGATTTGGATTTATCACATCTAAGAAAAGCAAAAAGTCTAAGTCTTGAAGAGCTTAAGCAGGTCAAAATCGATCAATTAACTCATTAACGAGAGATCGCTAATGTGGCTGAATTGATTCCGCCGGCATGTTCGATTCCGTTTTCAATACCCACCAAGGTAAGACTGACCCTGTAAACGTTGTTTGTAGGAAGAGCGCTGGTATCCAGAAGAATATTATAACGACCCTTTTCACACTGAACGGTCGTTGCCGAAATAAGACTGGGACTGTACGGAATGGCATTCACGGTTTGATTGGTTGCAGAATTCCTGACTTGGACATCAATTCGGTTATTTGGATAGGTGGAAGGATAGCAATCTCCGCCTAATTGAACACTTTTATCAGTGGCAGAACTTACGATGGTGCTTTTTCCGGCCCACAAAATACTTAATTCATTACTATCCGCCAGGGCACTGGCGCAGCCGTTGGCGGGGCATTTCACTAAACTTGCCTTATCGCCGACCAAGCTATTTTCAGAATAATTTTGGCAAGCCGATAAGATCAATATGGAGCCTATAGCTAGGAGCCTGGCGTAAAGCATAAATCCCCCCGTGGCTCTTAGTTTATCGGAAATATCTCAGTTTTCATAAGCCATGATGGATGGTGTCTTAATTTGACACAGATTCATTGAAACTGCCCCACTTGAGTGTGCTTAGTGCGCTAACGCCTCATAATTTTTGTCTAATTCTAAGTATTTAAGTGTTTCGTTGTTACCTTTCGAATTCCTATGGAATTCGAAAGGACGCAAGGAGAGGATAAGCCTCTAGGATAACTGATCTTATTCGACGCGCG
>JAYWEQ010000018.1:0-5105 GCA_043779185.1 Pseudobdellovibrionaceae bacterium | reverse complement strand
GGCTTATCATCTCCTTGCGACCAAACGAATCATTTAAACACCTAAAATAACAAAGTAACCTTGAGGCGTTAGTCTGCGCTACGCACACTTAAGTGGGGCAGTTGGCTTGGGCCATGGTTACCTGAGAAGACTTAAAAAAGCTGATATCCATCGGTTTGCTAGATTGATATTTATAACGGACCTATTTTGTAACTCTACGATCAAAGGCCCTAACTCAGAAGCTTGTAGTGCCAGTGAAGCTATTGCAAAAATTGACATGTACCATAAAGAAGAGGTCGATGAGGTCATGTTCAAGGCATTGAAAACTTTGACGACTCCACCTAAGTCCATATCTAGCTAGTTTGTAATTTCATCTTTGATGGATCCCAAGTTAAGATAGAAGGTCTCTATGGCTAAGATTTTAGTGGTTGACGACAGCGAAAGCATTTTAAAAATTGTCACTTCTGTGATGGCTACCATTGGGCATGTCACAGTCACTTGCCTTGATCCATTAGACGGTTTAGAAAAAATTGCCGGAGAGCACTTTGATCTTATCATTACCGATTTAATGATGCCTGGTGGAATTTCTGGATATGATTTTATTAGAACTCTTCGAGCCCAGCCTAAATCAAAAGCCTTGCCGATTATTATTTTAACCGGTCGGCGAGAAGCCAAGGATATTAAGCGGGGAGTTTTATCAGGAGCTGACGATTATATCGTAAAGCCCATCGATCCTGATATTCTAACTTCAAAAGTAACGACTCTGTTAAATAAGAAAATGAAAATCAAAGATACTTTTGCCGTTGGATCCCTTAGGGCCGCCGCAGAGTTCGATCTAAAAACAGAAATTGTGCAAATTTCAGAAGTTGGTTTGAAAATTCAAACTGGCATGCCGATGCCGATTGGTATGAAAATTCGCTTGCGAAGTTCATTTTTTGAAGAGTTGGGTATTGCGCCTCCCTTCATGCGGGTCGTTGGCTGTGAGGAAGACAAAGCCGAATCAGTCTTTAATATCCAAATGCATTTTATGGGTCTTACCGAAAAAGAAATGACTCCCATTCGTCTGTGGATTAGAGCCGCAAAAACCTCGAAAGGTTAAACTGGTTTTGGTCTTTGATTAGGAGGCCTTAGACGTTGGTGGATTATTTTGAAAGCCTTTTCTTTGCATTTTTCCCCAAGATTTATTGCCGCGCCAGTAATCATATAAACCCTCTAGCCTCCAGATCAGGTTCAACTGGCGATACCCAAAAGCTTCTAAAAAGCTAATTAGAATAAGTTTTAAAAACTGGCGAACCTTTGGATATTTAGGAAAGTAAATTTCGCCCATCAATAACGCCGCAATATTCATTAGAATTCCATAAAATATTCCGGCTACAAAATAAAGAATTAAAGTTTGACGATCCAGTACGCCTAGAAGGCCTCCTATCAGCAAAGTCGCATAGGAAGCCAATTCAACCAACGGACCTAAAAGCTCAACGAAAAAAAAGTAGGGAATTGCAAATAGGCCAAGGCCTCCAAAATGAGGATTTAAAATCATATCTTTATTCTTAAAAAGAGTGTCTGCAAGTCCCCGTTGCCACCGATTCCTTTGCCTGCGAAGGGTGGCGATGTTTTCAGGGGCCTCAGTCCAACAGACCGGATCAGGAACAAAAACAACGCGATAATCCTCATCACGGGCGCGGTAATACCGGTGAATACGAACGATCAGCTCCATGTCTTCGCCGACAGAGCCCTCAAGATAGCCTCCGATTTTTTGAATGGCCTGTTTCGAAAAAAGTCCAAAAGCGCCGGAAATCACAAGTGTTGCATTAAAAGCGTTCCAGCCAATACGTCCACAAAGAAAGGCCCGCGTGTACTCTATGACTTGCATTAATGGAAGAAATGTTCGAGGAAGTTCAGCTTGTTGAACGCGACCATGTTTGATCACTGAACCATTGGCAATTCGTATAGTGCCACCGCTTGCGATGGTCCGCAAAGGATCTTCGATAAAAGGCACAACAATTCTGGCCAGGGCATCGGTTTCAAGTAAAGAGTCCGAATCCACAGCACAAAAAATATCAAGCTGTGAAAAACCAATTCCAACATTCAAGGCATCTGCTTTTCCACCGTTGTCCTTGTCGATGACAATTAAATTCGGGTGCAACTTCGAACGATAGGTTCCACGAATTTCAGTTTTCGAAAGCCTAGAATCATAAAAAAACGAATCCTTCTCAAGGAAAAACGTTTCAGCCAGGCGCTCAAGAGTTTTGTCGGTCGAGCCGTCATTAATCACGATGACTTCGTAATTAGGATAATCCAGCATTAAAAATGATTTAATCGACTCGCTGATCGTTGCTTCCTCATTGTAAGCCGGTGCTAAAACAGAAATCCCAGGAGCAAAGACAGAAAATCGGTGCTTCATACTGTCAATTAAAAGCCTTGATTTCATCTGCTTTCGAATCGAAATAACAGCCATTAAAAGTAGAATTAAATAGATCGAATTAACTGTAAAATAGTAGTAAATCGAATATTTAAAGTAGCTTAAAGTGATGGTGCTGATCCATTGTAAAAACATCACACCACTCTCTTTTCAATTTTCTGCAAGGCCCGGCGAACTTCAATTTCTGAATCATTGATGCGAAGAATTTCGATTTCATGACGGGAGTCCTCGTCTCCCAGAGCGGCTAGAGCAATAATTGCGCGGGCCCGAATGGTCGATGATTTGTGTTGCAAGAAATTTCGCAGTGGCTTGATGGCTTCAGGATCTGCGATGAGCGGGATCGAGTCTAAGACTTTGATTAAAAAGGCCTCAGAGTTTAAATTTGGAAAATTCAAGGCGTTTAAAAAAATCGGCATGGCCAGGGGATCCCGCAATTCGCCCAAGACATGGGCGCAAGCGATCGACATCTCTGAATTTTTGCAATCCTTCATGTAGTCACAAATGATCTGAGCGCCATGGTGAAATCCAATATTAGAAATAACCTCGATCAATGCTGTTCTTCGTTCTAAGCCAACATCTTCCAAAGATTTTAATAAAAGATTGGGATGAATAAGAAGGTTTTGGTCAGAGGTCGCATTTTTTTCTAATCGACTGAGGGCCCGTATTGCTGACAGGACGACCAAAGGATGAGAGTCCTTCAGAGCACGAATAAAAACATGATTGGTGCTAATTAATGAAAGAGCATCAAGACGAATCAAGGCCATTAATCGATGGGCCCAAGAGCGAGATCGAGTTTGCTCTTGATCTTTAAAAAGGAAACCACTTTCGACATAGAGGGCCACCATTTTGTCGCGCTCTTGGCCCGCAAGAATATGGATTTGATGAAGAATAGCATCACGGTAAATGTCCCTCTGCCAGGGCCAGATTTTAACCTTCACGGGTTTTTCGTTAAATAGGAAATCTATTAGGCCTTCACTTAAGGTTTCTTGATTTTTCTTGTGGAAGGTCGTTAAAATATTTCTCCATGCCAATATAAAAATAGTTATCAAAATTCCAGAAGTAAGAAGAATGGTTTCAACGAAAACGACTTTGCCGATCACGGTGTCTAATAAAAGTCGGAAGTCTGTGGACGGCATTGCAATGCCATCAACCTTTTATCCATTGGTTCGCTCTGGCAACAAAACTTGGGATTATCTAGAAAAACCTTGAAAAATAGGGTAAGATAATATAAGAATATTTCTTATATTGGAAATGAGGTCATTTGTGCCAGCTCTTAAAACAATAACCGTTTCTTTGCCCGTAGCCATGGGTAAAGAAATTGAAAAGGTCGCTAAAGCCGAACACAGAACTGTGAGCGAGTTGATTCGTGAAGCCTTTCGACAATACCAGTCTCAACGCAATCTAAAGGCACTAGCCACTGAGGGTCGATCTGCTGCCAAGAAAAATAAAATTTCTGCCAAAGATCTTGGCGGCCCATTCGAAGAATAATAATTAGCATGCAACAAATCACAGTTTGTCTAGATGCCAATGTTTATATTTCTGGAATCGCTTTTGGCGGCAAGCCACTTAAGATACTTGAACAAGCCCTCAATCGTGATTTTCACTTGGTCACAGGGCCTAACATTTTAGAAGAAGTTCGTCGGAATCTTATTTCAAAACTCGGAGTTAAACCAAAACGCGTAGATCAATTTCTCAGTGATATTTCTGAAGTGTCTTCAGTTTTTGTTCCTACTGGAAAAGTCCATTTTATCAGTCATGCGGCAGATAATTTAGTTTTAGAATTAGCCATTGCCGGTCATTGTGATGTGCTTGTTACGTGAGATAAAAAGCATTTGCTTCCTCTTGGAACCTTTAATGGAATCATTATTGAATCGCCATCAGCTTTTCTTCATCGCTTAGATTCGGTAACAAAATGAAGCGTGATGAGGTGGTTGATGAGCCCAAATCTCATCGCGATTTAGGTTTCACAGGCGAAGAGTTCTACGAAATTGTCGACTTTTTTCACGAGCTAATTAAGCTCAACCAAAAAGGAAAGAAACGCGAACAGCTAGTTCAAGTCCTTCGTGGGCGGAAGCAACAATTACTCGAACTTCAGAAAAAATCTTTGTTAGAAGAGCTGGCGAGACTTGAACTTTTGCAGTGAAAATTCAAGTCCGCTTGGGTGCGGATTTGTAAGTTACAAATTTTATTGATAATTTTTAGTTCGAGCAACAGCTTGGGGTTGGAGAGCTAAGTCCTTGAAATTATTAGTGGTGCCCGCGATGCCAGATTAGTTGAACACGGGGGACCTAGACCGTGTGTGATGATAAACTACTCTGTGCAATGGAAGAGATCAATCCTAGATGCCGCTGAGTTGGCTCAAAAGCGTTTTATCGAGGACTGGACTATTAGACAGCTAGCACAGCATTTTGGACGCAGCGAGAACGCTATTCAGTGTGCTTATAACGATCTTAGAAGAAGAAAGTTTAAACATCCAAGAATTGGCGAAAAGCTGCGTAAAAAAATATTGAGATCTTTGGGGGACGATATTTTATGAGAATTATTGAATTTTCGATGAAGCTAACCTTTTACTTTTGGCTGACCGTCGGAAGTATCACACTGACTGATTTTGCAATGGGCCTTCATGACATGACAGTTGCGGCTTATCGCAAGGGTCCGGTGGGCGCAGCTCAGTTTACCCAGATGATGACAACGGCAACGCCGCGGC
>JAYWEQ010000017.1:0-8053 GCA_043779185.1 Pseudobdellovibrionaceae bacterium | reverse complement strand
ATGCCTTCACAATCTGTGTCACCTTCAGGACAAGCGGTTTCGCGGTAATGGTAGTCTCCGACATGAAGGACTAAGTCCGGGTGCCATTGGGCGGCTGCTTTTGCAATCTGAGAAAAAGGCCAATGCTTTTTACTATTGCAGTTTTGAGTGTGAACCTCGCCTTTTTTTTCAACAACTTGGCAGCCAGTATCACCAATCACAACAATTTTAGTTGGCGATTTTTTAAAGATTGGTAACCCTTGACCTTCAATCCTGAGTGGGTCGCCTGTTTGCGGAACATAGGCCTCGCAAACCAGAGAAGGAAAATCTGTAGAAAGGGGCGCCCGAGGGCTCATAGCAAAGGATTTCGTCGCAGAGCTAAGGACCGGACAGGATCCTTGTCCGGAAGCTAAAGTTCGCACGGACATCAAGCCTTCGGGCCCAAGTTGAATCCAAGCGACCGAATCTAATGTTGGAACTTTTGCAACGTTCCTTTTGTTGGCACTTGTTGCACAGCCGACAAAAAATAATGTCGCGCCAATGAGCCAATAAATCTTTTTAGATCTTAACATTTCTAATCTCCTGCCAAAAGAGCCGCATTGATTTCGTGAATTCCTTGAAAAATAAGTTCCGGGTGCTTCCAAGGAACGAAATGATTCATTTCTTGAATTTTAAAAATCTTGACGACATTCTTTTGATTCAAATTTTTTATCAAATAATCTAAATTTCCAGGCGGTACAAGATCGTCTTTCTGACCTTGAATCAAAACAACTTTAGCTGCAATATTTTTCCACAAAGGCGCCATTTTTTGAAGTTCGGATTTCAATGGCAAAATTTCTTCGTTACAAACTCTGAGCTCGTTTGGAATTAAAACACGAATGGGCCACCAGCTGGCGGGATATTGAAACCATTTGGTCGATTCAAGATCAGGGTCCATGGAACTTGCGACAAAAACAAGGCCCGCCACCTTGTCTGGATGATCCATGGCCGCTCGCGCAATCACAGGGCCACCGTAAGAATGTCCAACTAAAATGGCGGGTCTTTGACTTTTATTAATCTTAAGCACCGTAAGAACGTCGTCAGCTTGAGCGGCTAGCGACACTTCGGTTTTGCCTTGGCCTGAACCGCCATAACCTGGTGAACCATGGACAAACACAAGAGCGCGCTTCGCAGGATCGCCACTCCAGGCGTAATTCATAGTGCGGTTTTTGCCTTCGTAGTTTTGAATCTGGTTTGGAAATTCTTTTTTAAATTCATTCACTTCGGCCTGAAGATTTCCCAAAGGGCTGACACATGAGGTGAGGACGAGGAGGCCTAAAAAAGTACTGCTGATGGTATTTATTTTTGCGGAAAACATAAAATAATCCTAACACAAAAAAAATATACGCCAAGCTGATCTGATCAATTTTAATTCGGCTGTTTAAATAGGTAACATTTCCTAAATAAGAATGATTCACTTCAGAGAAGTAACCTGGAGGTCATGATGAATTTAAATTGCAGTCTGATGATGGGGATTATTTTTACAATGTCGGGGTGGGCTTCGGCCGCGGATTTGATCCCTGACTGTCAGTCTCATGGAAGCGTCTTACAGATTGATAATTCCCAAGTCTTAGGTTGGAAAGCAACGACAGCCAATCAGTTTCACAGCCGTGGCCATATTCAAGGCTTGCTGGTCCAGGCTTTGCCTGATCATTCCGGTCACCATCATCTCAGTGTTCAAATTGGTCCAAATTCTAATGACACGATCGAAGTGATTTACAATGAAGCTTTTGGCCCCCTGCCCAACTATCAGATAGGTTCTGAGATCGAAGCCTGCGGGGATTATATCACTTCAAATAAACCTACCAATAGCTACCCAGCGTCGCCGGATGGCGCGATTATTCATTGGGTGCACGCGGCCCCTAACGGAGGTCATGATTCTGGATTTGTTGTTGTGGATGGCGTCCTTTGCGGACAACGCTCAGGAGGAAATAGTTCAAATCCTCCCAGGCACGGCCGCCGCTCGGGCCACTGACGGGGAATTGGCAGAGAACTGACAAGAAACATTTCTGGCCCAATATGAACCCTTGTGCTTTACAAAATAGTCGGTTTTCAGCTAAGTCATTAGGACGATGGGGTCACTTATGTACTTGCATGACTTGAAAACGATCAACGCGCCTTACAGCCTTCTACAAGAAGACTCTTTGAAGTGGCTGTCCCAGGCTTGGGCAAAAAAACAAGGCAAGTCACCTGATGATTTAAAGAAAATATTTTCGCGGGTCGCCGTGCGCCCTGAGCAAATTCAAAAACGATCTTTCTTTTTACCCGAATTCAAATCTGATGGACTCGATGGGCGAATTCTTGAACTTGATAAAAACAAAGGTCATGAATTACGAAATGAATTTTTTGCTGAAACGACAGAAAAAGTTTTTAATCAAACTTATGAAAATCGCACGGCACCAGATCATCTCATTCATGTGACTTGTACCGGATATACCTCTCCAAGTCCTGCGCAAAAAATCTCCTCCCATAAATGGCAGGGCAAAACCCAGGTGCTGCACGCCTATCATATGGGCTGCTACGCAGCGGTCCCAGCGATCCGGATGGCGCAGGGACTGAAAGGTTCCATCGATATTTTTCACACTGAACTTTGCACTTTGCATATCAATCTTTTCGAAGAAAGCCTTGAGCAAATGGTCATCCAAAGTTTATTTGCTGATGGTGTTGCCGTTTACCGACTAAGCTCTGAAGCTCCGGCGACAGGGTTTAAAATCTTGGAAGCTCGCGAACGAATCCTTCCGCAAACAGAAGATGCGATGAAATGGGTCTGCGCTGATTTTGGCATGAAGATGAGTCTGTCAAAAGATGTTCCAAAGTATATTGGAAATAATCTGAATCAGTTTTTAGAAGATTGGAAAAAAGATTTAAAGATTGAAAACTTGCCTGAAAATACGGTTTTTGCAATTCATCCGGGCGGTCCAAAAATTATTGATTTTGCAAAAGAAGCCTTAAATCTTAAAGAGCCTCAAGTGAAAAAAAGCCGCGAAATTTTATTCGAACATGGCAATATGTCTTCGGCAACGCTGCCGCATATTTGGGACTTAGTTCTTCGTGATCCCGAGGTTAAATCTGGGACAGATGTGATTTCTTTTGCCTTCGGCCCGGGCTTAACAGTCGCCGCTGTTTGGATGAAAAAACTTTGATCCCGCTTTTTGTGATCATCGCAGGTCTTCAAGCCATCACAATTTTAGTCGATGAGTTTTATTGCCACTGGAGGCGAACTTTGCCCCGCTGGGAACGTTGGGGTCATCCTTTGGATACCATTTTTTTAATTTTACCATTAAGTTTGTTGGTCTTTATTCCCACGTTACCGTTATGGATTTATATTTTAACAGCCGCTTTTTCATGCCTGTTTATTACAAAAGACGAGTGGGTTCATAGCCAGCACTGCAACGCCTTTGAAAACTGGCTGCATGCTGTTTTATTTGTTTTGCATCCTTTGGTCTTAGTCTTTGCATGGTTGGTGCATCTAGAGCAGCCTGCTTTGATATTATGGATGCTTCCGCCGATGGGGATTTTTCTGGTCTATCAACTTATCTATTGGAATTTTTATGAATCAAATTCAGTCCGATCTTGATCGCCAGAAAATAAATAACGACTATTACCATGGCCTTGGTCAAAAATGGTATGGCGCTCAGGATGATCCAATCGCACTTCTTCGAGCCGAATCCAAAGTTCGCAACCAATGGGTCTATGAAACTTTGATGGCGACGACGCCAACGGCGAATGTTTTGGACGTGGGTTGCGGCGGTGGGTTTTTATCTAATTTCCTTGCGGCCAAAGGGCTGACTGTAACAGGCTTGGATCTATCGAAAGAAAGCTTAGATGTCGCCCATCTTTATGACCATAGCCAGTGCGCTAAATATGTTTACGGTGATGCTTATCTTTTGCCCTTTGAGGATCACAGCTTTCAAGCTGTCACTTGTATGGATTTTTTAGAGCATGTTTCTAAGCCTGAGTTAGTCTTAAAAGAAATTTCCAGAGTTCTAAAACCAGGTGGGTCTTTTTTCTTTCACACATTTAATCGCAATTGGTTGGCTTGGTTGCTGGTGATCAAGGGCGTGGAATGGTTTGTTAAAAACACACCAAAAGATTTACATATTCTAGAAATGTTTATTAAACCCAGCGAATTAAAAACCATGATGGAGCCTTTAGGCTTACACATTAAAGATTTAAGGGGACTTCGTCCGCAGCTGAATTCTTCTTTTTTTAGAATGCTTGTTAAAAAAGAAGTGGATGAAAATTTTAAATTCACTTGGACCCGGTCGACTTTAATGTCTTACACCGGTTGGGCTCAGAAAGACTGTTAAGGAATTTCTTCCCGCAAGTCTTGAGTTGTTCCTTCAGGCTCCCCAAAAAAGGATTTTCTGTAAATATAATCTTTTTCGCTCCACCCGATGGCATGGACCCGGAATGTTGTGGCTTCCATTTTCATGGCTTTTCTAAGTGAATAGGTCGCCGAAATATCTTCGCGGGATAAGGGCGACGACACGCGGCCCGGATGAGTGTGGAAAAAACCAAAATCAGTGACTTGAATTTGGATGCCGCCAAATTTGGCAAAGGCTTGGTCAGAAAGATCTTTCAACGCTAATCTGACGTCCTCGCTTTTAATCACTGATGAGTTTCTTGAGGTGAAGGGCCTGGATATTAATTTGTGAATTTGTCCTTGAAATAAAAAGTCCATCGATAAAAAAGCCCACTCAAATCCTGTTTCTAGAGATTTTTTACGGATACTTTCAATTGAATTTTTTGTAAGGGGGTAGCTTTCAAAAAAAGCCGCCCTTGTGACAACCATTTGATAAGGCGCATAGAAATCTTCAGAATTTAAATAAATTTTTCGATTGGCAATTTTGCTAAGAATGGTTTTCCGAAACCAAGGGACTTCGATCAGCAAAGGTCTTTGAAGGCTCCAAGTGGTGCCGGCTTTTTCAACCTGATCAAGGCTGTAGGCAGGGTATTGAATCTGCGGAGAAAGGACTTTCGGGCCAAGTTTGGGGACTTCGCCAATCAGCATTTGGTACTGATTCAGAGTGACTAACTTTTGTTCGGTCTGCTGAAGACTGAGCACTCCCGAGCAAGAATCGGCGCTGAATCCCACTGTGGGGTTCAATAGGAACAATAATACGAAAAGAGCTGAATTTAGGCGCACGCTTAGTCAATTGCAACGGCTGTGCCTTGATTTAGTACAGGGGTGTTCCCAGGAGCAATAATAACTCAGAGCTGCTGATATTATCAAAAAAATCATTGCCTTTGTTTATCAATTCATACTAGTATTATTATAATACCACCTCAGGAGTCTTGATGCAAGACATTCTAGCCAGTGCTTTAACTCAACTCGATGAGGAATTAACACAACGAGATTTAACTATCGAAATAGTCATTTGTGGGGCCTACGCTCTTCATTTGTTTGGCTATTCTCGTTCAGAGCATACGCTTGACGTTGATAGTATCACCAAGATTCAATCAGGTGAAATTCAGAAAATCATAGAAGATATTGGACAAAAACTGAGCCTCGGACCGCTCTGGCTGAATGATCAAGCCTCAACAGTCAGTCTTCCTAATGGAATTTTATCCAGAACAAAACCCATTGAACGTTGGAAATCTATAAAAGCATCTTTAGTTAGTCGTGAAGATTTAATTAAAATGAAAGCTTCAGCTTTTTCTATACGTCGCGATCATACTAACAAAGACTGGGAAGATCTTATTTTACTACAACCAACAATCGAAGAGATTGAGCAAGCAATCGTCTTTATAAAAGAATCTAATGCCCCATCAGTGAATAGTTCAAAACAAGTTTTAAATGAGTTTGAGGAGACACTCCATGATCTCAGGAAAATCACAAAATAAGATATCAATCGATGATTTTAAAGAAATGTCATATTACTTTGGAATAGCCATTCAGCCTAGTTTTTTGAATTTAGCTTCAGATAGAAACCTAAGGTCATCTTTTGTGGATGTCGAAATTTTCTTTTTGTCTGCAACATATTATCTTAAGGAATCCCGATTCACAGAAGGATTTATTTGTTGGTTATTAAAATTCGGTCACCTTTTAAGTCCTGCCAAAATAAGGCGACTTATTCAGGCTGGGCATTTTTTTGATCCGGCAGTACTTGGTGGGCTCCTAGAGTTTTTGACTGAAAATAATATCAAATCTGCGCAATGGAAAATAGTAATCCCATTTTGTAAAAAAAGAAAAAAAATAGAACAACTTCTTGAAGGCCCAGCGCCTAGGTCACCTTCTTCGTATTTTTTAAAATATCGAATCGCTGCGCCAGATTTTAAATTAGATTTGAATAAATTTTTATTTCCCACGGCAGCCATCTATAAAAATTGTCTGGAACTAAAAAATCGAGCACTCTTTGGATCGATTGTGAATGCAGATGTTGTCAGTTACTTAAAAAAGCATCCCGACAGCACTCCTTATCAAATTGCGAAAAGAACTCATCATCATAAAGCTCGAGTTTTCGAAATTTACGCAGACGTCTTGTCTGCAAGTTGAATATGGCAAATTTAATTCACAACACATGATTCCCTATCTTCAGAAAAGCCAATTTTTCTTAGTTTTTTACAGTTCCTTACCCGACTTTAGTGGCCTTAGAATTCATGGAGGTTTAAAATCTCTTTGCAAATTCCCATTTGTTTTTCGATTTCTGAGATGGCTTTATTGAGCTTTAGAATTTCACGATCATCCAGTTCACTTTCTAGCGCTTGCACAACGATGGGATGCTTTTTAAGCCACTGCCCTTGCCGAGCTGCATAGGTTTCGGGAATTCCCGACCGAAGGGCTGCCATTTTCGCATGGCCGTCGAATAAATATTCAACGATGAATTTGAGAGTTTCAAGAGTCAGGATTTTTTTGTGGGCCTTTAATTTTGATGAAAAGCCCATTTGTCGAATTCTCATCTTTAGAAGCAGGAAGTCGCTAGATAACCGACGCCTTTGACTCGGGAAACTTTATAGAATGCGCCGACTTTTTCGACCCAAATTTTTCGACCCTTTGGAATTGTCGTCAGGCTTGCGGCTTTTGCATTTGGCTTACTTTTCATCATGCAAGACTTTGAAGTCGTTTTGAAGACTCCGTTTTCTGTTGCTTTGGCGGCTTTTTCTTTTTTAACGGGCGCAGCCATTTCTTTTTTTGCGGGTGCGGGAGTTTCCTTCTTTTCAACTTTGGCCGGTGCGGAAGCCACTGGCGGCGTGGTTTCTGCGACGGTGTTCTTGACAGGCAAAGGCTGCGGAGTGTCCGGGTTCAAAGGGGCTACCTCCAGCGGCTTAGGCTCTTTAATGCCAGCCAGCTGATCGTCGCTTTCAGTGATCGCAGGATTCTCTGGTGCTGATTCCCCTTTCATTGCACAGGCTGAAAATCCTTGCAGAATGAAAAGTGCCATTAAAATTCGGGCTATGTTTCGAGCGGCTGTCTTTGTTGTCATTTTTTAGATCTCCGTCACCGTTATTCCTGAAATCATAGTACAAAAAGGGCTGTTTTATAAAGCAGGTTCTTAAGCCTAGACCTGGACTCAGTCCTGCTGGAAGCGGATCAGGATGTCGTAGTTAACGTTCAGATCAACGCTTTCTTGATGGCTGCCACCAATATCGGGATGGAAAACTCTGGAAAGCTTTTTCTTGGCGTTTTTTAGGGCGTCTTCCTCAAAGGGAATTTGCAAAGGAAAGCCATTTTCCGCAAAGAACAACAAAGCTTTTTCGACGTCCTCGGGATAGTCAGGCTTAGCTTGCGCAAATTTACTTTTTTTCTTTTCGTCTTTGATGGCTTTGTTTCTTAATTTTTGTTTTTGGTATTGTTGTTTTTTATAATCATCTTGTTTGGCTTTAAAGGCGGACTGTTTTGGATTTTTTTGGCTGGATTTTTTTTCGATATTTTGCTTGGAAGACAAGAAATCAGGATATTTATTTTCCGTCCATAAAAGCATCGCCCAAATATGTTTGCACAGTTGGCCTTTTTTTGAAGAAGGACAGTTGCAGTCGGCGTAGAATGTGTCGCTCTGGATGGTTTCGGCTTTCAGGGACACTTTGATGGAGG
>JAYWEQ010000016.1:0-9973 GCA_043779185.1 Pseudobdellovibrionaceae bacterium | reverse complement strand
CCCAAAGCAGCCATCAAACCAGTGTAAACTCCGCTAGCATCTTTTTGAACAGAGATAATTCCGGTGTTTTTGTAAACGCCATCAGTCATCGTCATTGCTTCTTGAAGAATCAAAGTTTGGAAAGAACCTTTTTTCAGTGAATCAGCGAAGGCACCCTTATCCATTTGAATGAACAAGCTTTCGTTTGTTCCTGGGCCAGTTAAAGCCAAAGTCACGAAATCAACAGAAGCATCCGTTCCTAAAGTGACTTCAAGCTTTACTGTGCTAGGACCATTTTGAACGGGCACTACACAAGAAAGGTGAGGAAGTGTTGTTGCGTCTTGAGCCATTGCTGCGCTGCCAACGAATAATAATGATAAAAGTAATGATTTCATGTGTGCCTCCTGAGCATCGATTGAGCCCAAGTTAGTAGACCAAAGTTAACGAAGTATAAAGCCATTTGGTTGAAGCGACGCGCTACGACCGGCAGCTGGAACTAAGGTTGAAATCATCTCTAGCAAAAGCTCGCGATTGACGGGTTTGGCGAGGTGCTTGGTGCAGCCAGCCGCAAAGCACAGGTCTCGCTCTTCTTGCATGGCGTGAGCTGTTAAAGCAATGATGGGTTTTTCATAGCTACTGGAGCGTAATTTCCGCATGGCTGCGTAGCCGTCCATCTTCGGCATCTGAATATCCATCAGAACAACATCAAAATTTCCCGATTGGGCCTTTTCGACGCCCTCGATGCCGTTATTCGCTAGATCGACTGTGGCTCCAGCCCGCTTTAGAAAAATGGAAAGAAGAACTTGATTGTCTGGAGAGTCTTCGACCACCAGAACTTTGATATTGTGAAGTTGGGCTAGTTCGGCCGGTCGGGACTCTTTTGTAGGGGCTAATTTATTTATTTCATCTGAATTCACAAAAGTGGACTTTGGCGACAAGGGAGCCTCCACTGTCACGACAAACGTACTTCCTTGGCCAAGCTGACTTGCTTTAAGTTCAACATTTCCACCCAACAGGCGGGCCAAGCGCCGGGAGAGCACTAAACCAAGCCCGGTTCCTCCAAACACGCGTGTCGTCGATGGATCTGCTTGTGAAAAGGGCTGAAATAAATGAGCGACTTGATCAGCTCCAATACCAGGGCCACTGTCTTTGACGGCAAAATTTAAGACCTCATTTTCATATTGGATCAACAGGTCCACTTGTCCGGATTTTGTGAACTTGACGGCATTGCCTAAAATATTTGATAGAATCTGCCTCAGTCGGATGGGATCTGAAATGATTTTATTTGGCAGGGGTGTTTCAATGGTGATTTTGAAGCCAATGCCTTTTTCTTCGGCTCGAAAACCAAAGATTGAACCCAAATCTTTAATCAAGTCGACGACAGAAAAATCAAGTTTTTCAACCGTCATTTTCCCGGCTTCAACTTTAGAAAGATCCAAAATATCATCGATTAAACTCAGCAACTGCTGACTGTTGCGATTGATTACTGACATGTAATGAGTCATCTCGGGATTTGAATCCATAGAATTGTTCATAAGCTCTAAAAATCCAGTGATGGCGCCCAATGGCGTTCTAATTTCGTGGCTCATGTTGGCAAGGAAGCGGGTTTTTGCGGCACTGGCTTCTTCGGCCGCTTCCCTGGATTTTAAAGACTGTCGATAAAGAATAATATTTTCCAAAGCAATCGTCAGGTATCCTGAAAATTCCTTGGCATTTTCAAAATCGACATCTTCAAATCGTCGACCTGAAAAAGAGGTCATACAGAAGGTCAAAGCTGCAATCATGGTATTTTTACTGCCAAGTGGGACTGTGATCACTGATTTTAGATCTAATTCTTTGATTAGGGCATCTGTTTTTTCAGAGAGAATTTGTTCTTTGTGTTGCTGATCAGAATAGTTTTTTATAAAAAGACTTTTGCCATCAAGAATCTTGGACTTGGCAGAAGGTGATAAAAAAAGATCTGTCGGATTATTTTCAAAGAGTGTATCCAGTCCGCCTTGAATTTTTAAATCGGCGTGTTTCCACGCTATCCGCCGAGAGTCCCCATTGGCACCCAAAATATCGACAAAGCAGAAGTCGGCCAAGGCAGGGACGGCGGAAGCCACCATTTCTTGGAAAGTTTTTTCATCGTCAAGAGTCGAAGTCACCAGCTGTGATGAAGTCGCTACGAAATGCGTCCAATCTTCTTCTCGTTTTTTAGCAGTGATTTCAAAGATCAGCAAAACAGCCGCTTGAATTTGACCTGCGTCGCTGTAAATGGGTGAACAGTAAGTGCTGACCATTCTTAATTTGCCATCACCACAGCGAAGGAGCATTTCTTGATTTTTAGAAGTCACCCCATGGCGAATAGCCCTGGATAAGGGCCATTCATCTTTGCCAATGGAGGTTCCGTCCGAATAATAACCCTCAAGATCAAGATCAAAGGTCGAAGTTCCAGGAGCATCCAGAAAGGGAAACTTTAAAACTTCACGAACATAATTATTAGTAAGAATAATATTCCCACTGGGAACTTCGCCGATCACGACACCGGCGGGAAGATTATCAATGATGGCAGCCAGTCGAGAACGCTCAGTGGCTAAATTGCCAGCAATTTTTAATCTTTCTTGGTCTGTTTCGTTCATCGCAACCACACTGCGCCAAACTAATGTCACCAGAAAAAACATGCAACTGGCCGCAACTGCTGCAAAAGAAAGGGTTTTATCAATCAGGTGATATTGGGCCGCCGCCCAACCCACCCAGCCGAAAAAAAGAGGAATGGAAACCGCTGCGATTAATAATCGACGAGCAAAAAAACCAACAGACGTTTCATTCGAAAGCTTGCGAATGAGCCTGTTTTGAGGACGCATTAAAAATATGGCGACTGAAAGGATCAAAGAGCCAAAGGCGGCCAAGGGAACAAATTTTTGAAAACTAAGAATTTGGTACAGGGCCGTCGCCTGATACATATGCCCAATCAGCGCAATCAAACTGATCATTCCCGAAACCACGGCCAGACGCTGAGCTAATTTGTTTCCCCATTTCTTCCCATCAATAAAAATAATTGAAATGCCTAAAAACAAAAAACAAACAACGGCATTTGGAGCCATTCGGCCAGGAGCTTGTAACTGATTAACAGTTGAATTATCAAAGCCAAAGAATTGATCAATAATTAAATCCCAACCAAATGTGTATTTAAGAATTGTCAGACAAGAAGTTAAGATGACCAAACTTGATAAAATATTGGAAACGATGTTCTTCCACCGAGCTATAGGCTCGGTTCTTCGCAGAGATAAAGACACCGCCAAGAAAAGTAAACAAAAACTGGCATTGATTTTAATGTTCATACCAACAAAAGCTCTGGACTCAGGCCCCGCGAACCAAAGGGCAATAAAGATCAAAGCTATCGAACCGACAAGCCAACAAAGGCCCACGGACAGATTCCGAAGATGGGAATCTCCGCCTCGTTGAATATCAATAGATTTGGAAGAGTCCTTAATAATCATGGCTTTTTAATTAGCACGTGCCGCTTTTAAAATCCACTGCCAGGTTTGCTTAGGCCGCTGTTTATTATTGAACCAAAGATTTTACTTTTTCATTGGCAAGGGCTAACTGACTTCGATCTGGAGCTGCCCCTTGAGCAAAATCAGGACGTCCGCCGCCTTTACCACCCATAATGGTTGCCACTTCTTTCAGCAAGTCTCCGGCTTTGTAATAACTTGTAAGGTCTTTTGAAACGCTCACGATAATTGGATGACTGCCTTGGCCGGTGCCGACGACGATCACAATTCCAGATTGAATTTTATTTTTCATTTGATCTGTGATCTGCGCTAAAACTTCGCGGTCTTCAACGGCTAAATCAGCAAACACCATTCGAGCTTCACCGCCACCTTTGCTTTTGAATAAAGTCGCCTTTGCCAAAAGGTCATCAATATTAATTTGTGACCCTTTCAGTTGCTTAATTTCGCGCTCTAGTTTTTTCAATTCGTCTTTTTTAAGCTCGATCCAAGTCGACAGGTTTTGCGCTGCTTGAACGCCTGCAATATCGCGAGCTCGCAAATTTTCTTCGATATTTTCAAACGCATATTTTGTGGCGGTATCTCCGGCAATGGCTTCAATCCGCCGAACACCAGCGCTGACACCACTTTCAGAAAGAATTTTAAAAAATCTTATTTCAGCCGTATTCGTAACATGAGTCCCACCACAAAGTTCTGTTGAAAAGTCGCCCACTTTCAAGACGCGGACATCATCGCCATACTTTTCCCCGAATAAAGCCATGGCGCCAGCGGCGATGGCTTCCTTGTGTTTCATTTGCGACGTCTGGACATTCGTCGCCAAACTGATCTGTTCATTCACCAAAGATTCGACGCTTTGAACTTCTTGCCGGGTCATTGGTTTGTTATGAGTAAAATCAAAACGCAAGCGCTGCGGGTCGACAATAGAGCCGGCTTGGGTGACATGGGTTCCTAGAATTTTTCGAAGGGCCGCATGCATCAAATGAGTGGCACTGTGATGGGCCATTGTATTTCTGCGAGCCGCCTCGTGCACAAGGGCATGAACAGCGTCTTTGGTTTTTAAAACACCTTTCGCAATTTCAATGTGATGAATATAAATATCATGATTTTTTGTGGTGTTAGTGACACGAGCTTCACTTTGCGAAGTGGATAAAATGCCAAGGTCACCGACTTGTCCGCCGCCTTCGGCATAAAAAGGCGTTCGATCCAAAATCACAAATCCATTTTCACCAACCTGCAATTGTGGAACAATTTCTTTGCCATTCGAAAGAAACAAAACTTGCGAAGAGTCTGCAATGGTGTCGTAACCAGTAAATTGAGTTGACTTATTTTGGCCAAAAGCTTTTTGCGCTAATTGAATGATGTGGCCCTCGTCGGCTTGCGGACCTTTGCCTTTCCAGCTGGCTTTGGCTTTTGTTCGGGCCGCGTCCATCTCTTTTTCAACGGCGGCTTCATCAAAAGTAAGACCCTTTTCTTCGGCAATCAGTCGAGTCAAATCAATAGGAAAACCATAGGTATCATAAAGTCTGAAAACCACTTCGCCGGATAAAGTTTTTTGGCCTTGGCCTTTGGCTTTTTGTAAAGCCTCATTCAAAATTTGAGTGCCCTGGTCTAATGTTTGTAAAAATCGACTTTCCTCATCTTTCACTGTCGCAAGAATATGAGCTCGACGTTCAATGAGTTCCGGATAAATGGCGCCCATATGATCAATCATCGCGGCCACCATATCCGGAAGAATGGATTGGCTTTCTGTCAGCTTTCGCCCGTATCTTAAGGCCCGTCGAAGGATGCGGCGAAGGACGTAACCTCGGCCTTCATTGCTGGGCAGCGCTCCGTCAGCAATCAGAAATCCCGTGCTGCGACAGTGGTCGGCAAGGACTCGGAGGGCGGCTAAGTTTTCTTTAACTTGAGCCACATTTTTACCTTTGATTTCTTTGGCCGCAGGTTGGTTGCGGCTTTCTTCTTCAACAGCTAAAATATCCTCAAAATTCCAACCCATTTTTTTACAAGTCACATCAATCATCGGACGAAATAAATCCGTATCATAATTGTTGAAGCGTCCTTGCAGGGCTGCAACGACGCGCTCGAGGCCCGAGCCTGTGTCAACGGATGGTTTCGGCAAAGGATCTAATTGCCCTGGCGCTTTTTCATAATACTGCATAAAAACCAAATTCCAAATTTCAATAAAGCGATCTTCGCCAGCTTGAATGCCTTTGAAAGGGTCGGCAATTTTTCCGGCTTTGGGGCCGTGGTCGTAAAAAATTTCTGAACAAGGTCCACAGGGACCTGTATCGCCCATGCGCCAGAAATTATCTTTTTCACCAAATCGAAAAATTCGATCTTTAGGAACGCCTTCTTGGTGATGCCAAATGTCGGCGGCCTCATCGTCGGTTTCAAAAACTGTGACGTAAAGTTTTTCTTTGGGGATGCCCAGTTCTTTGGTTAAAAAGTCCCAAGCAAAATGAATGGCTTCTTTTTTAAAATAATCACCGAAGGAAAAATTTCCTAACATTTCAAAAAAAGTATGGTGGCGGGCGGTGAAACCAACATTTTCCAAATCATTGTGTTTTCCACCAGCGCGCACACATTTTTGAGAACTAACCGCCCGTTTGTAATCCCGGTGTTCGACGCCCAAGAAAACATTTTTAAACTGATTCATACCGGCGTTTGCAAATAACAAGGTGGGATCATTTTCCGGAATCAAGGAAGAGCTGGGGACGATCGCGTGGCCGTGTTTTTTAAAATAATTGATAAATGAAATTCGAACCTCAGCGCTTTTCATCAATGACCTTTCCAATCGTATCTATGTCAAATCCATGTCGATTTAAAAAACGCATTATTTTATCGGGACTTGTTTCAGTTTTATTTTTAATAAGATGCCGAGCTTTATCAAGCTCCAGTTCTGGGCTGGCCGGCAAAAGGGGCAAGGCTTTGGATTCCAGCACTTGATGGATCCATTCAATGCCCTTGAGTTTTAAATTAAGCTGTTCGGTAATTTTCGCCGATAGCTCTTGCGGCGTCTTCAGCCAATGCTGTTCCTGAGCCCACTTGATGGCGGCGTTCACCTGGGTGGGCGAGAATTTTTTCGAAAGTTTTTCAGAAAGTTCTTTTTCCGAATAATCTTTTCGAGTGAGCATTCGTAGCAAATTTTTTTCAACTAAGGACATCTCTGCCATGGCCTTAGTCATAGCTGTTTTTTGGCTAAGGGTCATGGCTCGGAAATTTATATACGTGGCGTTATTAGTGAAGAATTCAGAGATGAATTTTTGCAGCCTCGGGTGATTTTCTGTGGCTTAATTCTTTGATGCGGGAATTCCTACTTCGATCAGCGACTTTATTTGGTGTTGGAAAAGCAGCGAAGGCACCGGGCACTTGGGGCACTTTAGCAACAATTCCTGTCGTGTTGTTTTTGTCTTATCTGGGGCCCTTATTTTATATGGCGGCAGTCCTTTTGATGCTGCCGTTTTCTATTGTAGCCGCTGAACTTTATGAAAAGCAGTCGGGCTCGCATGATGCTAAAGAAATTGTCATTGATGAAATGGTCGGCTTTATGATCACGATGACGTGGATGCCGCAGACTTGGCAGGCTTACCTTGCGGGTTTTTGTTTATTTCGATTCTTAGATATTTTAAAGCCGCCACCGATTCGCTATTTTGATCGGCGGGTTCCCGGCGGGTTAGGCGTTGTGCTAGATGACGTTGTGGCCGGCCTTATTGCCAATGTTTTTCTGCAGTTGATCTATTCTCAAACTCCCTGGCTGGGTGTTCAAAATATAGTTTTTAGTTAAAGGCTTGGCTGCCGGTCTATTCGTTTCAGCGGCCGCCATTCTTAATGCAATGTTTCAATCTTCATTTCTGTCTTGTTACGCTGCTTTTATTGATGGACCTTGGTCTTGCAAATTTAAAAGGCTGAAACGTGTTGACAAAACCTCGAATGTACACAAAATTTACAGGTAAGCTTCTGGCTTGCATCAAGGCTCTCCGGCAACAAAAAATGACGGTGGGTTTTGCTGAAAGCTGCACTGGTGGACGCCTCTCAGCCCTATGGACTGAGACGGCGGGGGTCTCTGATGTGTTCTTAGGATCGATCATCAGCTACTCGAACCAAGTGAAGGAAGATCTTTTAGGGGTTGATTTGATCACCCTTAAAAAGCACGGGGCCGTCAGCGCTGAGGTGGCGGGACAAATGGCTAAGGGTGCTCGGCAAAGTTTGAAGGTCGATTGGGCGCTTTCAATCACGGGCATTGCAGGTCCGAGTGGTGGAAGCCCAGAGAAGCCGGTGGGCACTGTATGGTTCGGAATCGTTGGCCCCCAGGTTGAAGAGACCTGCCAGCAGAAGTTTTCGGGCGATCGGGTGGAGATTCAGAACTTAGCAGCTGAATTTGCAACGGCTTGGCTGGCGGAAAAGTTAGAGATGTTGAAGCAGTAATTTTTGACAAGTAATTAAAGGGCGGACAGAGGAACTGAAAGCTCAACCAACTAAAGAGGTACGAAGATGGCAACAGTAAATGACAGTAAGGCCCAGGCTGAAAAACTAAAAGCACTTGAGCTTGCCGTTGGCACAATTGAAAAACAATTTGGCAAAGGTTCGATCATGCGTTTAGGCACTGCCGATAACATGATTAAAGATGTTGAAGCGATTCCAACCGGTTCTTTAAGCTTAGACATAGCTTTGGGAATTGGTGGATTGCCTCGCGGTCGAATCGTTGAAATTTATGGTCCTGAGTCTTCTGGTAAAACAACGATTGCTCTGTCAGTCAGTGCGCAAGCTCAGAAATTGGGCGGCGTTGTGGCTTACGTTGATGCGGAACATGCTTTAGATATTTCTTATGCTCGAAAACTAGGTGTTAAATCGGAAGATCTTTTGATCTCTCAACCAGACACTGGTGAACAAGCTTTAGAAATCGTCGAGACCCTGGTTAGATCGGGCGCCATTGATGTGATCGTGATCGACTCCGTAGCGGCGCTGGTTCCTCGGGCCGAAATCGAAGGCGATATGGGTGACAGTCATATGGGTTTACAAGCCCGGTTGATGTCGCAAGCTTTAAGAAAATTAACAGCCGCGATCAATCGTTCGAACACAATTGTTATTTTCATCAACCAAATCCGTATGAAAATCGGTGTGATGTTTGGTAACCCTGAAACAACAACCGGTGGAAATGCTTTGAAATTTTACAGTTCGGTTCGTTTGGATGTTCGACGTGTCGGCGCTATCAAAAATGGTGAAGAAGTGACGGGTAACAGAACAGCCGTCAAAGTTGTGAAAAATAAAATGGCTCCGCCGTTCACAAAAACTGAGTTTGACCTGATGTACAATGAAGGTATTTCTGAAACAGGAGACGTTTTGGATTTAGCTGTCACTGCAAATCTGGTCGATAAATCAGGCGCATGGTTCAGCTACAAAGGCGAGCGTATGGGTCAAGGTCGTGACCAAGCAAAAACTTTCTTGAAAGAGCATCCAGAAGCAATGATAGAGCTTCGCGCGAAGATTCTTTCTGAAAAAGGCATTGGTAAACTTTTGATGGCCGAAGATGCGCCGGTGTTAGCACAAGTGGCGGCGAGTGAAGACGCGGCTGGTGCGGGGGAGCTTAAGGCTCTTGATTTGGTGCCTGCTTCGAAAGCCGCTAAAGGCAAAGAGCAAGCTAAGAAGACAGCTTCGAAGCACTAAGGTTTTTTTGGATATTTAGATGAAAAAGGGGTGGATTGGATCTGCCCCTTTTTTTTTGTGTGCAAACTAACGCCTCGAGTTTGTTTTGTTTTCTCATGGGGCTTAGGTGGTTCGTTGTTCCCTTACGAATTCCTTTGGAATTCGTAAGGACGCTGGGAGGGGTGAGTCTTTTACTTAACTTTTTAGTAAAGGTTCTAGATCGGCAGAAATATCTGTCGGCACCACTTGCGGTGGATATCTTTTAATGATTTCGCCATTGGCGTCGATTAAAAATTTTGTGAAATTCCATTTGATGGCTTCGGTGCCTAAAATTCCAGGGGCTTTTTCTTTTAAAAATTTATAAACGGGGTCGGCTTTTGCACCGTTGACGTCGATTTTTCCTAAGACTGGAAAGGAAACATCGTACGTCGTTTTACAGAAGGTTTGAATTTCTTCGTCGCTGCCGGATTCTTGTCCACCGAATTGATTGCAGGGAAATCCCAGGACCACAAAGCCTTTATCTTTATATTTTCGATAAATTTCTTCTAAACCTTTGTACTGGGAAGTAAATCCGCAGGCGCTGGCGACATTCACAACTAAAGTGACTTTGCCTTTGAATTTTTCTAGTGGAATTTCTTCGCCCTTTGCAGATTTAACGGAAAAAGTGTGAAAAGTATCGGCCATGGGGTTCTCCTTCGAGGTTTCTTATCAGTGGAAGTATCCTTGGATGGCGGGGCTTTTTCAAGGCTTGTGGCAGCAGCGAAATCGAATTTATGCTAAATGAAATGTTTTAGGATCTCAAATTGAGACAAACCGTTAAAAGACTCAGTCCCGGCATGTAATTACCGATAAGATCT
>JAYWEQ010000015.1:0-21169 GCA_043779185.1 Pseudobdellovibrionaceae bacterium | reverse complement strand
GTTTTTTTCTTTCTTTCATCTAGTTTTTTAAACCCCAATTTCAAACTCCAAAGAAATGCCTCAGAATAGAGTGATGCACCGACTTCGAATTTTTATTGTTACATTGTTTTTATCTTCGGCCGCACAAGCGATCACTTGGACTTTGATGATTGACCCCGGTCACGGCGGCGCCGATCACGGGGCTGTTTACGCAGGCGTCAAAGAAGCCGATCTTGTTTTATCGGTCAGCCAAAAATTAAAACGGCTTTTTGAAAATGACACTCGCTTTCGAATTCAAATGACTCGGGATGAAGATCGAACTTTGACGCTGCAAGAGCGTGTTCACAAAGCCGAAATTTTGCAGGCCGATTTAATTGTTAGTATTCACGCCAACGCCTCAGTTGATCGCCGCGCCCGAGGGGTTGAGTTCTACGTTCAAAACCCCCTCCCCAACGACGAAGACTCTTTATTTCTGGCGCATCAAGAAAGTCAGATCGTGGCCTCGAAAGATTTTCATGAGGATGATTCTCTTTCTAAAGCTAAGGACGTCGCCGCCATTATCGAGGACCTTCAGCGCCAAAATAAGTTTTTTAAAAGCCTTGAGCTGAGTGAGCTTTTAAAAAAGTCTTGGCAGACCTCCCGCCCCAAATCCTTGGTCAGTATTAAACAGGCGCCCTTTTACGTGATCTCACAGGGTCGCATTCCTTCTGTTTTGATTGAGATTGGGTTTTTAAGCCATCCGCAAGAAAGCCTGCTTTTAAAAGACCTGCATTATCAAACGGAAATCGCCCACATTATTCATCAAGGCATTTTAAAATATCTTGATGCAGAATCAGAAACTCTTTCGTCCCTATGATTGACCCGACCCAGTCCAGCTTATAGATTCATTTTAAAGCGGGGATTTATGCGAGCTGACGGACGTCCGAATTATCAATTAAGACCAATTAAAATCACACCCAATATTTCCGAAAATGCCGAGGGCAGTGCCCTGGTCGAATTTGGCAAAACCCGAGTCCTCTGCACGGCTTCCTATGAGCCTAAAGCACCGCCTTGGTTGATGGGTTCCGGCGAAGGTTGGATCACTGCGGAATACGGCATGCTGCCAAGATCTACGCATCAACGGATCAAACGCGAAAAAGCCATGTCCAGTGGCCGCACTCAAGAAATCTCGCGCTTAATCAGTCGCTCTTTACGAGCTGCAGTGAATTTAAAAGCCATGCCTGATAAACAAATTATGATTGATTGCGATGTGATCAATGCCGATGGTGGCACGCGCACGGCGGCGGTCACTGGCGGTTTTGTTGCCATGGCCTTGGCTTTGGAAAAACTTTTAGCGGTCAGCGAAATTAAATCAAATCCATTAACTCACTATGTGGCAGCGATCAGCGTGGGTCTGCAAGGCAACCTAGGCACCAACGTGTTGTTAGATTTAGATTACGAAGAAGATTCTTCGATCAGCACCGATATGAATTTTGTCATGACCGACACCGGAAAATTTGTCGAGATTCAAGGCACCGCCGAAGATCAACCCTTCAGCCAAGAACAATTGATGGGAATGCTCGGCGTGGCCCGTCAAGGCATTGAACAATTATTTAAAATTCAAAGCGAAGCCATCGGACACTTTTTTAAAATACCAGTTTACACCAAACCAGAACATCCTTTAAAGGGTTGATTCCCAGGAGTTTTTAATTGGAAGTTTGGGTTGCGACGGGCAATAAAGGCAAATTGCAAGAGATGGAAATGATTCTAAAATCACTTCCTGATTTGCAACTTCATCACCAAGGCGAACTGCGCACCTTTTCACCGCGCCCTGAAGATGGAAAAACTTTTTTAGATAATGCTCGTATCAAAGCCAAAACCTTAAGGTCCGTTAAAAATACGCAGTGGGTGATCGGCGAAGACTCTGGCTTAGAAGTCGAAGGGATGAACAGTCTGCCAGGAATTCATTCGGCCAGGTATGCGGGGCCGAAAGCCAGTGATTCTGAAAATATCTCGAAATTGCTTAAAATGATGGCGATCAAACAGATTGCCAACCGAAATGCCAAATTCCATTGCGCCATGGTGATTTTTACCCCCGAAGGCGAAGAATGGGTTTTTGAAGGCGATTTAAAGGGGCAAATTTCGAAGCTGCCCGCGGGGAATTCAGGCTTTGGCTATGACCCGGTTTTTATCCCCGAAGGACAAACTAAAACTTTGGCTGAATTGGGCGCAGCTTTTAAAAATCAAAACAGCCACAGATCGCAAGCGTTAAGAATGTTCCTAGAAAAACTAAAATCCATCTAATTTTTGACATCAATCTAAGCCCTTGTTAGCTTCTGGCAACTCTCTACCAGGGAAGATTCTATGAACGGTCTTAAGATATTTTCTGGGAATTCAAATCCCCACTTGGCTCAAAAAGTTGCGACCGCCGCCGGCGTTGAACTGGGTCATTGCTCTGTCTCTACTTTCGCCGACGGAGAAATCCAGTGTGAAATCCATGAGAGTGTTCGCGGTCAGCATGTCTTTGTGATTCAAAGCACTTGCCCCCCGGTCAATCAGAACTATATGGAATTTTTTATCATGTTGGACGCTCTTCGCAGAGCTTCGGCCAAGCAGATCACGGCTGTGATTCCTTATTATGGATATGCCCGCCAAGATCGAAAAGTCGCCCCTCGCGCCCCTATTTCTGCAAAATGTATGGCCGACCTTTTAACAACCGCAGGGGCCCAGCGAGTCGTTGCGGTGGATCTTCATGCCGCTCAAATTCAAGGTTTTTTCAATGTTCCGGTGGACCATTTATTTGCCATTCCCACTTTAGCGCGAGCTTGGCGGGACAGCTTTGGCTTTGGTGAAGAATTTGTCGCGGTGAGTCCTGATGCGGGCGGGGTTGAACGATGTCGAGCTTTTGCAAAAAGAATTGAAGCCTCCATTGCTATCATCGATAAGCGCCGAACGGGCCCGAATGAGGCTAAAGCGCTTCATCTTATTGGAGATGTTACAGGGAAAACCGCCGTGATTATCGATGATATGATTGATACAGCCGGGACCCTTACACAAGCAGTTGACAGCCTCCTTAAGAATGGTGCAAAAAGGGTGTTCGCTGTTGCAACCCACCCTGTTTTATCTGGTCCGGCGGTCAGTAGACTGACTGAAAGTCGAATTGAGAAACTGTGGGTGACTGACTCGATTCCCTTGTCAGAAGCGGCGCAAAAGTGTGGAAAGATTGAAGTTGTTTCTGTCGCGCCGATGTTGGCAGAAGGCATCAAACGAATCCATGGCAACAATTCGGTCAGTTCTTTATTTGATTAAAGACGGAACCAAAAGAGGAAGAGGACTCCATGAAACAAAGACTCGAACTGACAGTAGAACCCCGCCAAACTGGTAAACATTTTTCTCGCGCCCTTCGCGTCGACAGAAAAGTTCCTGCTGTTGTCTATGGATCAACTGATAACTCTAATATTTTTGTCAATGAAGGTGATGTTGTTCGTTACAACACTCGCAATTATGAAAATGCTCTTTTCAACTTAAAAAGCACAGATAAAAACGCCAACGGCAAAGTGGTTTTGATCAAGTTTGTGGATGTTCACCCACTCACTCGTCGCCCTGTGCATGTTGATTTCTTTGCTTTAGATATGAAAAAAGCAGTTCGAGTGAACATCGAAATTAAATTAGAAGGAAAGCCCGTTGGTTTGGCTGAAGGCGGCTTACTGAACGTCGTCAATCGTCAAATTGAGATTGAATGCTTACCAGGCGATATTCCAGAGTTTTTCACATTGGACGTTTCTAACTTAGGTGTCGGCGATGCTCTGCACGTTTCTGACTTAGCAATTCCTGAAAAATACAAATTGATCTCGGGCTCTGAATTAACAATTGCGGTTGTTAACCTACAAGAGGAAGAAGCAGTGGCAGCTCCAACTGTCGATGCAGCAGCGGCGGCAGCCACTCCGGCAGCGGGGGCAGCAGCTCCAGCGGCAGCAGCGGCGGGTGCAAAAGCAGCAGCTCCAGCCGCGGGGGCAAAAGCTCCGGCAGCAGCTAAAAAATAAATTATTCATCTTATTCTGGTCTTTACAAAGAGCGGCCACCAACCGCTCTTTTTATTTAAGGGGCTTTGTTTTCATGGCTTGGTTAATTGCAGGATTAGGAAACCCAGGCAACGAATACACGCTCACACGTCATAATGTTGGCTTTATGGCCATCGAATTTTTACTGAAATCCTGCAGCCAGCCACCGACTAAAACTGAATTTAAATCTTCGACCTCTAAATTTATGTGGGAAGACGAAGAGGTCATGACCATCAGACCTTTAAGTTTTATGAATCGCTCTGGCGAAGCCGTGCAAGCGGCCTTGGCATTTTATAAAATCCCGATGTCCAATTTGATAGTTATCCACGATGATATCGATCAGCCTTTTGGTGGATTTAAAGTACAAAAAAATCGTGGCCATGGCGGCCATAATGGCATTCGCGATATCAGTGAAAAATTAGCATCGGCCGATTACTACCGCATTAAAATTGGCGTCGGTCGACCGCTGAATCCAAAAATGAATGTGGCTGATTATGTTTTACAAAGTTTTAATGATGAAGAGCTGGCCGCATTACCGGCGATGCTTGAAAAAACCGTCGATGCCGTCGAGACTTTACTGACCGAGGGTTTTGAAATCGCTGCGACAAGATTTAATAATTAGGCTTAATACATAGGAGTTACAGATGGCATTACAGGTTGGAATTGTGGGATTACCCAATGTTGGAAAAAGCACCTTGTTTAATGCTTTGACGTCGGCCAAAGCCGAAGCGGCCAACTACCCTTTCTGTACCATCGATCCCAATATTGGTGTTGTCACAATCCCTGATCCACGCCTAGATCAAATTACAAAATTTGTAAAACCCCAAAGTGTGATTCCAACCGCCATGGAATTTGTTGATATCGCTGGCATCGTCAAAGGCGCCAGCCAAGGCGAAGGCTTGGGAAATCAATTTTTAAGTCATATTCGGCAGACAGATGCCATCGTGCATGTGGTTCGCTGTTTTGATGATCCCAATATTATTCACGTCGCAGGTTCGATTGATCCTTTGCGCGACATGGAAATCATTAACACAGAACTGATGCTGGCCGATCTGGATTCGGTTGAAAAAAAATTAAAACGGATTGAAAAATTAGCGCGCACAACCACAGATAAAAAATTAAAAACTGAATTTGAAGTGACCGAAAAAGCGCACAAGGCTTTAAGTGCAGGGCTACCCGCCCGGTCAGTTCAATGCGACGAAAACGAAGCGCCTTTTATGAAAGAGCTGCATTTGCTCACAACCAAGCCAGTTTTGTATGTTTGCAATGTCTCTGACACCGATTTTGCCGTTGGTGGTAATGACTGGGTTCGCTCGGTTGAAAAGCGCGCCAAAGAGGAAGGCAACTTAGCTATTATTATTTGTTCGGCGATGGAAGCAGAAATTGCCCAGCTTCCTTTAGAAGAACGACAAGAGTTTTTAGCCAGCATGAATGCGACGGAGCCTGGCTTGTCGCGACTGATCCGGGAAGCTTACAGTTTGCTGGGATTGCACACTTATTTCACAGCCGGAGTAAAAGAAGTTCGCGCTTGGACCATCAAAGCCGGAACAAAAGCTCCGCAAGCCGCCGGTGTCATCCACACTGATTTTGAAAAAGGATTTATTCGTGCTGAAACTTATCACAGTGAAGACTTGTTTAAATTAGGCAGCGAAGCCGCCGTCAAAGAAGCAGGGAAATATCGCTCTGAAGGAAAAGACTACACCGTTAAAGACGGCGATATTTTGTTTTTTAGATTTAATGTTTAAGGCGGATTTCACTTAAGGGGGCGACCGCCATTGCTCCTGGAGGCACGTCCTTTGTCACGACGGCGTTAGCGCCAATTTTTGCGCCGTCGCCGATGGTGATGGGACCTAAAATTTTAGCTCCGGTGCCAATCAAAACTTTATTACCGACTGTCGGATGGCGCTTGATCGGATCGAATTTCATTCCCCCTAAAGTCACTCCGTGAAAAATAATGCAATCATCGCCGATCACTGCGGTTTCACCGATCACAACACCAATGCCATGATCGATCACTAAGCGCGCGCCCAATTGCGCGCCAGGATGAATTTCAATGCCCGTCATCCATCTGGACATTTCTGCAAATAGTCTGGCCATAAAAAACAGTTTTAATCCATAAAAGCCATGAGCTATTCGATGAAATAAAATCGCTTTGGGCCCAGGGTAAAGGATTGCAATTTCCATGATCGACTTTGCAGCAGGGTCATAACTTTTATAGGTTTTTAGAAATTCAATCATAAAGGCTTCGAATCTTCACAAAAAAGAGCTGGATTTTTTGAATCAGTAAAGGTGACTTGGGTCAGAAAAATCTGACGACCCTTTTTATTTGAAAAAACAAAATGTCCGCCTAAGGCCGTGATGTGACGATCCCGAGTTGTATTGAATTTCAGTCCCATTTTTTCATTTGATTTATTGATCAGACTTGTGATTTCTAGATACTTGTTACAACCCACACCATAAATTTCACCATCTAGTTTCCTTTTGCGGGCTTGGCTGATATAGAAACTTCGCAAATCTCCGGGCTCTGCCCAATCGGGCCATTCAAATTGAACGAAAAAACTGCCGGCTCGATCGCCTCTGTATTTAGAGAGGTCGATCTTTCCCCCACCCCGCGGGAGCTCGATACGAATTTCTGAGTGCGATAGGACATCGGAATTATGTTCTTTTAAAATGATTGTCAGTGGCGAAAATAGAATTGTATTCCGATTCATACCACTTTCGTCTTCTGTCGGTTCAATTTTCTTTTCCCCTATGCCAACAGGATCAGTTTCAACATCATCCCACATTTGAACGGGAACTTTAAAATCATCTGGCTTTTCATCGACGGTGATTTTCTCGGCGGTGGCATGGTTTTCTACTGGCTGTTTTTCACAGGCCATCAAAATCAAGCTAAGAACGATTGTGATAAGGATCTTCATTCGTTCTCCAGTTGATCTCTTAACTCAATCAAAGGCTTGTACTGAGGTTGTAATTCAAGACCTTTTTTTACAAGTTCCCAAGTCTTTGCAAGATGCTCTTTATCTTTACCCATTCCCGCGCGAGCTAGTAATTGAATTCGCACTACATCGTCTGAATTTTGTTGATACGCTTTTTTTAAATTTTCTTGAGCACAAGTTGTCTCGTTTAAATCTTGGCACACTTTTCCCAAAAGCAACGGCGTCACAGTCAATTTTTCCAAAATAGGTGACTTTAAAAGACTGGCGGCCTCTCGCCAATGCCGAGTCTTCATTAAAAAATGAACGTGGACTAGATTTGAGACTGTATCTTTGGGCTCCTGAGCCAAGGCTTCTTCAATCCATTTTTTTGCGTCGACCTCGCGGTTTTCTTCCAGGAGGCACATGGCACGAAAAGATTTTGCTAAGGCCGAGGCTCCGTGGTTCTGAAAAATTTGCTGGCAATAATGTTCTAAATAATCCCAGTCAATGATTCGGCGATCAATCCTTGGATCAAATACAAAATCGTTCGATTCCTGGAGAGGAATTTTGACCAAGGTTTCCATTGTTGAATTCAAACCTTCGATATTTTTATCGGTCATTTGCAAGAAAGCAAGAATAAGACCAATTTCTTTCCTTAGGGGTTGTGCATTTTGTAAATATTCTTTCAGTTCTTTTTGTAATTCTTTATGAGAGTAATTCTGAGACTCAGCCGCAAGGGCCGCGACACCATAAAGAATATACGGACGATAAGCATTCGACGGCTGAAGAGACGTGAATATTTTTGATGCCAATCCATAGTCGCCTTTTTTTAAATAGTTAAAAGCTAAGTCGATATTGGCGGGATAATTTTCAGGATCGGTCGCTAATGTTTTATTATAAAATTCTTGAGCCTTTTTTAGATCGCCATCAATCACATAGGAAAGACCCATCCCAAGCAGGGCGTCTGAGTTTTCTTGCCGGGTTAATCCTGGCCTGATCAGCTCGGTTTCGATCACTTTCCTAGACCATAGGCTATGGTGGTCAGCTTGTAGAAGTGGCAGCACAAGCTGAAACGAAGTCGCCTGATCAGGTTCACGGACCTCTTGGGCTCGGTGAAAAGAATCGACTGCTTTTTCAAAAAGAAGAATATGGTTGAAGTGAACGGCCTGCCGGATATTTTTTTCGTAGCTTTTTCCCTCACCCCGGAACTTTTTAAAAATAACCAAACTGATTGTGATGGTGATCAATAAAGTGACGGCCCAAATAATCGTACTATAATTTTTTGATCTTATTTCCAGCTGGCTTTTGACACGCTGATCACCTGTTGTACCGAATGACGGTATTGATGTTGCCGCCTTTAACAAAGAATTTTGTAGAGGATTGATCGCCGGGGTGACGTCTTTAATTTTCCCAAGCCCGTCTTCCTCCCGATCAACATTTAAAAAAAGCGGGGTCGGTGTACCGATTTCCGTGTTCTGCCAGTCTGTGCGAGACAAAGTTTGGGTGTTTTGAGCCGTCGTTACAGTCTCTTCAACATGAGTGCTTTGTTCATACCTAAGACTTTGCACGACTTCGGAAAAAATGCTGTTTTCACGAATATAGGCCCAGCGGGTTTGCGGGACCCGAGCTTCATCAATGATCGAGATATTTTTTTTAATAACGCCTTGAGCAACTTCGATGGCAGAGAATGGCCCCAGAATTTTTGATGAAGACTTAATCAACCAGTTTTTTTCATTCTTATCTAGATCAGCCATAAACATCCTGTCTTAATGGCGAAAATGCCTGTGGCCAGTGATCACTAGTTGAACACCTAAGTCTTCTGCTCTTTTAAACACTTCTTCATCTTTCATTGATCCACCTGGTTGAAGCACCCAATGAATTCCTGCTTTTGCAATTTCCTCGATGGAATCACTGAAAGGAAAAAAAGCATCGCTGATCAGGACAGCGGCTTTCTGTGGATGAAATTTATGATATCTTTCCAACGCTTGCTTGACAGCATCCACCCGATTGACTTGACCCATCCCTAACCCCAAAGTTTGCCCTTCGCCCACAATGGCAATAGCGTTACTTTTTAAGGCCGAACAAACCCTCTCTCCGAACTGAAAGTCTTCCAACATCGTAGGGCTTGGCTTTTTTCCAATAAATTTCCACAAGCTGACTTCAGAAAATCCGCTATCTGGCGTTTGGGTCAAGAATCCGCCATGCAAACTACGTAATTCTTCTTTGGGCTGAACCATAAAATCAGTTAATTGTAAAATTCTAAGATTTTTTTTCTTTTCAAAAACCTTTAAAGCGTCAGAATCAAATTCCGGGGCGATCACGCACTCCAGAAAAATTTTATTTAATTCTTCGGCGATCTGTTGGGTGACGGGGCGGTTGATCGCAACGATGGCTCCGAAAACACTGATCGGATCTGACTGTAAACATTTCTGAACCGCCGTGAGGGCCTTTAAACTTTGCGCCACTCCACAAGGATTATTGTGCTTCACTGCAACGGCCGCAGGTTCCGCGAACCGACAGCATAAGGACAGAGCTACATCTAAATCTAATAAATTATTATACGATAATTCTTTGCCCTGAAGAATCTGGGCGGTTTGCAAACCTTGAAAGGAATCCGTCTTTGCAAACCAGGTGGCGCTTTGCTGTGGATTTTCGCCGTATCTTAACTTTTGCACAACTCGGGCTGACCAAGTTTTTGGATCTTTAATTTGGGGATCTAAGGCCTCTGCAATCAAAGAATCATAAGCTGCCGTATGCGCAAAAACTTTGGCGGCCAGAGACTTTCTTTGCTCTAGGCTAGGAATTTTATTCTCTGAAAAAAGCCCATAATCTTTCGGATCCACAACCACCGTGATAAATTCAAAATTTTTTGCCGCGGATCGCAACATCGTAGGACCCCCGACATCAATTTTTTCGATCAGGTCCCGGCCTTGATAACCTTTTTTAAAAGCTTCTTCAAATGGGTATAAATTCACAATCACTAGATCAAAAAATTCAGCTGAAAACTCTTTCAGAGCCTTCACATGTGTGGGCTCATCTGGTCGACCTAATAAACCCATATGGACTTTGGGATGCAATGTTTTCACTCGGCCGTCTAAAGTTTCTGGAAAGCCCGTGACGGCTGAAACATCGGTGACTTTCAAGCCTGCTTTTCTTAAATGGTCAGCCGTGCCACCGGTCGAAACTATTTCTAGTCCCTGGGCCACTAGGGGTTTCACAAATTCAAGAAGCCCGGTTTTATCTGATACACTGATCAACGCTCTTTTCCACATTAGAAAGGCGACCTCGACAAAAGAAGTTTTAAATCATCGTTGGTAAGAAAAAGTCCCGCGCCTAAATAACTGGATCGTAAGTCGTCCTTATTCAACGAGTCGTTCATACCACCAATTAAATAAATGCCATGGAAAAGATTGTACTGCAATGAAGGACGAAGATTCAGCTTAGAAAAGTTAAAAGCCTCAAGGCTTGCTTTAAATTTCTTTTTATAGAAATAATAATCAGCACCAATGCCGCCTGTGTTTTCCATAAGCCCACCACGAACAGTAAAGTCATAAAAGTTTTTAGCAAATAAAACAGTCAGCTTAGTTTTGTTATGATACGTTTTTTTCTCGCTGATAGAACTTGAGCTTCCCCCAGCCGTCGTCGTCGTATCCGTCGTCTCAACGACGCCCGCCGGATCGTCAATTAAAGCCACATAATAGTATCTGTCTAAGCCCGGTTGAATTTTAACACCGATATATGATTTCATCGCGCCGATAGAATTTAAATATTCACCATGAAAATCAAAAGCCGTTTGAATCTTGTCCGCAGTTCCCAATAATGAATTAACACCTTGTACGGCGGTATTGATTTCTTCAACTGTGGTCTCATCGTTGACAAGCTTTCCAATCGTGCCTTCACCGCGATTGATTTTACCGGTGATATCATCAATATTCTTCAGTGACGAATCGACACGAGCTAAGGCTCGTTTCCAAGATTTCTTAAGACCATTGTCTGAATCATCATTCACCAGCTCATCTAAAGTTCCTGTGATATTATGAACCTGATCCACGACGTCATTAAGTTTGCCTTTATTCCTGGCGGTCATTTCGGCCAGGTCACCACTCAGTTTTTCAATATTAACAACGATGCGACCTAAAATATGTTTTTTAGTTCCATCATCTAAAATGGCCTCTTGAAGGGCGGCAGAAACATTTTTTAAAGAGGCCGTAATTTCTCCCACTTGGCCCACCAAATTTTCAATGGATCCAGAATCCTTTACAGTTAAGATTTGCGCGCCGTCAGGCAATGGCGGATCGGTCGGCGAGCCCGGATTGACTTCGATATGCTTGTCACCAAGAATGCCCATGGCTTTAACTAAGACCGAAGCCGATGTTGTCATTGAAATATCTGATTTGATCGAAATATCAATTCGAGCTTGCCCATCCTGAAGCTTAATATCCTTAATTGAACCCACCGGGATCCCTGCCGAACGTACGGCAGAGCCTTTGATCAAACCACCGGCATTGGGCAGTAGAAACCAAGCTTTTTTAGCACGGCCCAAGTAACTAGGATCATCACTGACTTGCAATGACATAAAGGCAATCAGTGAGCCCACGGTCACAACAAGAAGTCCTACTTTAAATTCGGCCGTCTTCAAAAAATTCATTCCTGCTTCATTCCTTTAGAGATAAATCTTTTCACAAGCTCGATATCACTTTTATAAAAATCTTTCGGCGTGCCATATAAAAGCACTTTGCCTGCATCAAGCATTGCTATGTTATCGGCAATCCGAAAGGCCGCCTGAAGATCATGCGAGACCATGACTGAGGTGGTTCCTTTGTGTGCGCGATGTGTCTCTACTATCAGATTATCCACCATTTCCGTCAGAATGGGATCCAGTCCTGTGGTCGGCTCATCATAGATTACGATTTCTGGATCAAGGGCGAGAGCCCTCGCTAGACCGGTCCGCTTCTGCATTCCCCCAGATATTTGGTTGGGTAATTTATCAAAGTGTTTTTTCTCTAGACCCACAGAGATCAGCTTCGCTTCAGCTGTACTTATGACCTGCAAGGGACTTAATTCACGACGATGTTCTGTCAGCGGAAAACAAACATTTTCTAGAACTGTCATATCATCAAACAAGGCCGCTGATTGAAAAAGGACTCCGAACTTACATCGAAACCGCGTTAAGTCGTCATCAGACAATTTTCCAATATCCGTTCCAAGGATTTCGATATGGCCCGAGGTCGGACGAAACAATCCTAGAATATGTTTTAACATCACGCTTTTGCCAGTCCCTGAAAATCCGATGATGGCGGTCAAACTTCCTTTAGGAACGACCAAATCAATCCCTTTAAGAATAAACTCTTTCCCGTCGAAGGTTTTTTTAACATCTGTCAGGCGAATCGCAGCTTCCAGCACTATCCCATCCCCGTGGTCAGATAAAATAATCGAATGAAGTTCGTGATAAAATAATCAATCACAATAATCATCACCATACTTAAAACGACGCCTCGATTGGTGGCTTCGCCAACGCCTTTAGCCCCACCCGTTGTATTAAATCCGCGATAAGTACAAACGGTCGCGAACACCATTCCAAAAAAGGCGGCTTTAATAAGGCCTTCATTGATATGACTAACCTTGATGATATCGCGAATTTTTTGCCAGTAAACCGCTTCATCCAAATCCACCATTTTTACACAAAGAATCCAGCTGCCAAGCATCGCTACGAAATCAAAAATGGCCGTTAAGAGGGGCATACAAATAATTGCTGCGATCACTCTTGGAGCGATCAAATATTGTTTCGTATTTATTCCCATCACGTCCAAAGCATCAATTTGCTCGTTGACCCGCATTGTTCCCAAACGCGCGGCCATCGCTCCGCCGGCGCGAGCCGAAACAATTAAACCAGTTAAAACTGGGCCCAATTCCCGAGTGATCCCAAGCGCCACCGTCGGCCCGACCATATTCACAGCATTAAATAACTTAAATCCTAAATAGATTTGAAATGAAAGAGCTAAACCTGTGAAAAGACTTGTCAGAGCTATAATACCCACGGACTGATTACCAATAAATTCCATATGCTTGATCACTTCACCAAAACGATGCGGTGGCTGAAACAAAAGACGGATACTGTCAGTAAAGAATAAAACGATGTTTCCAGTTTCAGAAATAAATGCGGTCGCAGATTTTTTAATATTTTCATAAAAAGAAGAAATCGCCGCCCGTCCGATCATTGCATCTCCAAACCTGTGTATTGCCTAGGGACTCTTTCTCCGATGCTTGTCAGTATTTCCCAGGGAATTGTTCCAGCTTTATTTGCGACTTCCGCTGCAGAAATAAAACTCCCGTTGGCTGAAGTGCCAAAAAAAATAATTTCATGCTCTTGGTCCGGATCAAAAGGTTGTTGTTGGGCCACTTCAGTCACATCCAACATCAAGAAATCCATACAAATTTGTCCGACCATGGGAACTCGACGATTTAAAAACAGGGCCTCGCCCTTATTTGAAAGCAGACGATGAACTCCGTCGGCATAGCCAATCGGAACTACGGCAATGATGCTGTCCTTGGGGGCGCGCCAAGTAGACCCATAAGAAACCCCTTCGCCTTTTTTAAGGCGACGGAAAACGCCGGCGACTGATTTTAAAGTCATCACGGGCTTTAAATGAAAATTAAATTTGGCTTCAATGGGACTATACCCGTAAAGCATCAACCCGGGACGCAGTCCCCATGCTTGGGACACCAATCGATGATTCTTTTTTTTCTCTGAGCGCAACATTAATGAACTTAAAATACCCGCACTGTTCAGCACATGCACTTTAACTTTCAAAGCTTTAAATAGATCGATGACAGGCAGAAAGCGCATCAGCTGATCAGAAGTCGTCCCGTCGTCTTGAAAACCATCTTCAGCATTTGAAAGATGGGTCAGGATGGCCTCGACCCGCAGTTTTTTATTTTGCCAAAAATAATCAAATAATTTTTGCGCTTCATCAATTGAAAATCCCAACCGATTCATGCCCGAATCAAACTTTAAATGAACAGACGTTACTTGTGTCGCCAGGGCCTCAAGATGCGCCAAATGTTTCCATTGGGACACCACCGGAGTCATCTGATTTTCCAAAATCACCTGGGCTCCCTCTTGGTCAAATCCTCGAAAAACTAATATTTGTGTCTTTATTCCCGCTTTTCTTAAAAGAAGTCCTTCCTCAATAAGACAAACGCCCAACCGCGGCACGCCCCATTTTTCAAGACAACGCGCCACTTGAATGTCGCCGTGCCCGTAAGCATTGGCTTTCACCATGGGACATAAAAATTCATCTTTAAAATTTAACCGAAGGCTGTCTAAGTTAAATTTTAGATGATTCAAATTAATTTCTGCGAAAGTTTTTCGGTGCATCTCCACACATCATCCCGGCTCGACCCGAACTTCGAATTCGGGTGCATGATCGAGGGGCGCTTTAAAAAGGCAAATTTTATTGCCCCCGCGACTAGCGATATGGTGAAGGGCTTTTGCCGCTGATTCTTCTAATGCGGATGCCGAACCACAAAGAGTTGGATATTCACTGATTCCAAGACTGATTGAAACTTTGATACCACTTTCAACCGTCATTGAGTTTTCAACGATGCGACGAACCCGTTCGGCTCTTATCATGGCTCCTTGACGATGACAGTGTGGCATCAGAACAGTGAATTCATTTTGACCTGTCCTTGCCACGCAGTCATTGGTGCGACTGGATTTCAAAATCAACTGCGCTACTTTTTTCAAAAGCAACTCGTGAGCACTGTCCCCTAAGACTTGTTCGATTTCAAAAAAATCATCAATTGAAATTTTCATAATTGAAACCGCTTGCTTAATTCTTAAAGCGCGCTCAACCTCTTCGATCAATTTAATGTCATAATATTTTCGATTGAAGACTTCGGTCGTCGGATCTTGAGTTTCCAAAAGTTCCAGGCGTTTTTGCAAATCTAAATAAGAAAATGCTAAAGCAAACAAAGAAAATTCATCCATTAAATTCTCTTTGATTTGTTCATCGATATCGGCCGAGAAAAGAATGAAACCTTCAAGCTGACTTGCTACATAAAGCGGAAGTAATTTTGGATTTTTAATTTTTAAACCCTTTTGCGCAAGCTCCAAGATCGGCGCCGGAACAACACCCAAACTGAGCTGAGTCGAAAGATCTCGGACCGCCAAGCCTTCGATTTGGCAACCGACTCCCTGAATTTCCTGAGGCGACACCCCCGCTGCCTGAGTCACTACAAAGGATAACACCGAGGGTAGAAATCGAAAATGATATATTGGCTGCACTCCACCATGATCAAAAAACTTTTGGATCAAAGCTTCACGTCCAGAGGCGCTTTGGTAAGCCACCACCCTTGCGGTTAAACTATTTCCGACAGGAACAGAAACATCCTTCAGCGCTGGCAACACCGCAGGCTCATGGACCGCGATCTGGCTTTTCTTAAGATCATTCAGCAGTTGCTCATTTTGATAAATAAAATAAAGCTTTTCACAAATTCGATCGACGCTAGATGAAACTCTAGGACCTAAATTTTCTTTTTCAAAAGTTACAAACTCTTCAAAACCATGATCGGCAAGTTCACCGAAGCCAGCAAATTGCGAATTCAATCCCAATGTCACAAAGCGAATTTCTGGGTTGAATTTTAAAATCCCTTCTGCCCAAGAATTTAACGAACCCATTAATTCAGAAAAACAATAGACCACAACGTGGGGGTTTTTACTTTGCAATCGGTCTTTCAGATCATGGCTGTCCGTGATCAAATAGTTTTCATATCCCGCCTCGGTCAGGGATTTCTTAGCTTCCGCCCCCCAATCGGCGTCGGTGGCCAGAATAAGAACACAGAATTGAGCAGCGTGATCACGAATTTTCAATGATGGGTCTCCGCGGGCGACGAATCTCAACTTTATATTCGTCCAAAACAGTGGGCGCCTTAGGTGCAAAAGTGATCGTTTCCTTTTTTATTTCCTGACGCGGGCTTGGCTCTAAAGACGCCTCAGTGATAAAAAATGTCTTTTCCGAAATGGAAAGATCTGAAGACTCCGTTTCTTGAAAGTCCAAAAGCTGCTCAATTTCAACATCGGCCGGAGAAAATCGATCACTGTCGCCTGTCACATGAACAGCGGTTGCCAGCGATGGGACCGAGTTGGCCTCCTTGAAATGATTTTGATCAGGCAAAGTCAAGGTGACGGTTGTTCCATGATCTTTCTGAGATTCCACCCGAAGCGCCCCTCCATGCTGTTTAATCACTCCGTAAGCCGCCGATAAACCCAAACCCAGATGCTGAGAAAAAGATCGTGTCGTAAAAAATGGATCGAAAATTTTAGAAAGATGCTCGGGATCAATGCCCTCGCCGATATCCTGAATAACAATTTCGGCGCCGGAAGAAATGGCCCGAACCGTCACCCGAATTTCTCTTTTTAAGATTCTCTCCATAGAGTCCATCGAATTTTGCAGAATAGATTCTAAAGCCTTTTCTATCAAACTCATATCTGCCATGACTTCTGGAGAGCCTTCAATTTTTTGAATCAATTGGACATTTCTTTTTTGAAACTCTGGCTGCCAACGTTGCAGTAAGTTTTTCACCACAGCTTCGGCCTGCACGGGCCTCATCATGGATTCTTTTTCTTGCGCAAAACTAAAAAGCTTTTCCAGAATATCTCGCGCCGAACGCGTTTCACGCAAAATGGATCCTGCGTAGGCAGCCAAGGTTTGATCTTTTTCTTTCTCTAAAATCATTTGGCTTAATCCTAAGATACGGGCCAAGGGCGAGCGCATCTCATGACCTAACGAGCCAGCAATCTTTTTAAAAACTTCTTGGCGATTTTCCTGCGTCACCGCGGGCTTCGCAACACTTTCTTTTTTGGGTAACGTTAAGAATGCTTCTTTGACAGCTGGTAACGACCTTATCACGTGTCCATAAGACGAAGGTACATCAGAAATTTTTAGCAGACTTATTCCGCCCAAAGTTAAAAGCACCAAGCCTAAACCCACAAATAAAAAAGAAGCCCAAACTTTATTTTTATCGGCCAACAGATCATGGTAGGACGTCGAGGCCATTAATACTAAATTTGTGTTCGGGATGGCTTCGTAATACCCTTGAAAATCTTCACCGCTGGAGTCTTTGAAATATCCACCCCATTGAAGGGCCCCCGAAGATTTGAATTCTTTGTAAAGATATTGATCGTTCAATCGCGAGCCAAAATATTCGGGCTGAGAATGCGCCAACACTTGGCCGCTTTCATTCACAAATGACAACTTCGCCAACGCCCCTTTATGAGTTTCAAGCAGCGCTTGAAAATATTCGGCACCTGTCCATAAAATCAATTTTCGATTTTCAGCCCAAGGCCACACCACCATCAGCCAATTTCGCCTCTGCAAATCCTGCCATGGGACCAGCAGAAAACTTCCCTGCGCCACTTTGTGGCCCTGTAGATTTTTAACGGCGGCCACTAAGTTCGTATCGTCCAATCCAGTGCCTTCTTTAATCGCCGTATTTTCCAAGGTCGGATTATTAAGATCGCGAACCCATGCCATCGCTTTAAAAGGATCCACCGCAAACCAGAAGTTTTTATCGCGAACTGAGTCTTGCAGGATGGGAGTTTTATGTTGAAGATCATGAAGAAGGGCTTGCGCCGTTTGCTGGAGAGAAATAACCTGGGTCCGCATTTGCGCTTGCGCCCAGTTTGTCCGATCTTCTTGAATAAAATGATTCATTCGCCAGATGACGGCCGCGATGAAAATCACCGACAAGGACCCGACCAAGCTAAGAATTTTTAACTTCATTTTGCTCCCGATTCCATGGAAACACTTCGTGTTCCTTTGATTCTAAATAGATTGCGTTAAGAATCAAGTAAGACTCCTTTGCAAAAGCAATGAAACAGGCTTAAAAGATTTTTCACCATGTCGAATTTGAAGACAGATATTTTAATTATCGGCTCCGGCCTTGCTGGTTTATCTTTAGCGCTTAAACTTCCTGAAAGTTTGAAGATCACGATTGTCTCGAAAGAGGCGGCCCAAGACACAAACACGGCGATGGCCCAAGGCGGAATTGCCGCGGTCCTCTCAGAAGAAGATAGTTTTGAAAGTCATATTCAAGACACGCTGACCGCAGGAGCTGGACTTTGTAAGCCAGAAATTGTTAACAACATTGTGCGTCAAGCGCCCGACCGAATTAAGGATTTGATCGATTGGGGGGTCGAATTCGATGTTCGCGGAGAAAGAACAGGAAAGCTTGGTCAAATTGATTTGACGCGAGAAGGCGGACATAGTTTCCGCCGTATTCTGCACCACGAAGATCAAACGGGTCATGAAATTCATAAGCATCTTTTGAAGCTGGCTCAGGAAAAAACCAACATTACAATTCTTGAAAATCATCTTTCGATTGATTTGATCGTCAGTAAACAAATTGATCCTTATGATTTAAATCCCACTCATTGTGTCGGTGCTTATATTTTAAATAAATCGAAAGGCGAAGTGATCGCCATTTCCTCGCGAGCGACGATTTTAGCAACGGGCGGAGGCGGAAAAGTTTATCTTTACACCACGAACTGGAGCGGCTCTACCGGGGATGGTATCGCCATGGCCTACAGGGCAGGGGCTCGGGTGGCCAATTTAGAATTCATGCAATTTCATCCGACTTGTTTATTTCACCCGGAAGCGCGGGCCTTTTTAATTTCAGAAGCTTTGCGCGGCGAAGGTGGTGAATTGGTTGATAAAGAGGGTCTTGCTTTCATGAGCAAATATCATCCGCTCGGCGCCTTAGCTCCGAGGGATATTGTGGCTCGATCCATCGATGCCGAAATGAAACGCACTGGTGCTGCTTGCGTTTATCTTGATATGACAAAGTTAAAAGCAGAATTTATACAGCAAAGATTTCCTGCCATTCATGGAAAATGTCTGGAATTTGGAATTGATATTTGTAAACAGCCTATTCCTGTCGTTCCGGCCGCCCATTATTTATGTGGTGGAGTTTTAACTGATATTCATGCCAAAACTGATATTAAAAGTTTATGGGCCATCGGTGAAACCGGTTGCAACGGCCTCCATGGTGCCAATCGCTTAGCCTCTAATTCATTATTAGAATGCCTTTCGACGGCCCATAATAGCTGCGAAGATATTGTTAAAAACTGGAATGATTTTAAACTTTATCCAAAGAGTCCCCCTGAGTGGGTTTATCCCATCGAATCTAATGCTGACGAAATGATCGTCATTCATCATATGTGGGATGAAATCCGCCGACTGATGTGGAATTACGTCGGGATTGTTCGTTCGGATAAAAGACTTTTAAGAGCTCAGAATCGCCTTCGAAATATCCTGACTGAGGTGCGTGAGTATTATTCAAACTTTCAGATTCACAGCGATATTATCGAGCTTCGAAATATCGCGATTCTTGCCGACCTCTCTGTCGAGTGCGCACTCCGGCGCAAGGAATCGCGGGGGATTCACTACAGCCTCGACTACCCTTTTGTCCCTGAACAAAAAGACACGCCCAAAGACACTATTTTGTTTCGCGGCCCGCGCTAAATCTTTTTGCCGAAGGAGGCAGGACAATGTTCTTGCCGCTGTTGAAAATGTTGTTCAAAATAAGCCCATGTATACACGACGAGAAGGTCAGCTGGCTGGCCACGACAATTTACAATTATTTTTTCAAGTTTGGCAAAATCCAAAAGCTCAAGGCAGTGTTATTATTTGCCACGGTCAAGGGGAGCACTCCGAATCCTACCTTCGACTGATCGACGCTTTCAAGGATGATTCGTGGTCGTTTTATGCTATGGATTTAAGAGGCCATGGCAAGTCTGACGGAAAACGCGGTTACGCCGGCGACTTTGATGATTACTGCAAAGACTACTATCTCTTTGTTGAAAAAATCCTTCATGAATCAAAATCTTCTACGGGTCCCATTGTTTTACTAGGACATTCCTTAGGAGGTTTGATCCAACTAAAAACTGTTATTGATCATCCTGATATGAAAGTTTCAGCGGAAGTTTGCAGTTCACCCCTTTTGGGCGTGGCTGTGCCTGTCCCCGAATGGAAAACACGGGCGGCCGATGTTTTAAATCAGTGGCTACCAAAGGTTACACTTTGGAATGAAATCACTAATGATATGCTGACCCGAGATTTAGATGTGATTCGGGAGTTTGAACAAGATGTTCTTCGTCATAATCGAATGTCGCCAGGAGTTTTTATAGGTTTTAAAACCGCCATTGAAATTGTGCAAGCTAGAGCATCTGAAATTCAGATCCCGACACTCTTTCAAATTCCAGAAAATGATCCTGTTGTGAGTTCACCGGATTCAAAAACATTTTTTCAAAATATCAGTTCGGATGTTAAAAAAATATGTATTTATGAAGAGGGCGCCCGTCATGAAATTTATAATGATATTGAGCGGTCGAAGGCTTATGAAGACTTGCGGTCTTTTTTGAACTCAGTAATGGAGAACCAAAAATGAAAAAAGTTTTAGCTCTGTTACTTGTTATTAGTGGCTGCGCTACTGTTCTTCTGAGCGGCTGCGCCACTCGTGAAACGACCTCGGCGGGGGTGCAGATTGCGACGCAGTCTGAATCTGAGAAAGTGGTTGATCGGTATTCAGATCGTATTGAATCTTACAATGGACTTTATAATACTCTGCAAGCGGCGGCGACACTTCACAACTCGCCTGTGAGTGCTGCTATTTTGGATCAGAAGGCGCGATTATTTCAATGGGACCAAGGAAAATTTGATGCCCAAAAATTAGAGGGTCAGGAAAAACTGGGTAAAGAGACCGAAGTTTTTATAAGTTTTTTTACACCGGATAAAAAACACGACGATTTGAATAAGAATCCGAGCTTGTGGAAGATTTTTTTAGATGTGAATGGGCGGCGGTATGAAGGAAAAGTCACAAAAATTAAACTTCAAACTGTCGAAGTCCAAAGTCTGTATGGTTACCACAACCGCTTTTCGACCCCTTATCAGTTGATTTTTCCAATCAGCGTGAGACTTGTGGAAAACTATCCTTCAAAACTAACTCTAACGGGTCCTGTGGGCTCGGCGACTTTAAATTTCAACCCCATGGAGAAGCCATGAAAAATCTCTGCTTGACCACTTTATTAGCTATTTCTTTAATGACTCTTGTTAGTGGCTGCGCCCACCACAAAGACGTGCGGCCCGGAGCTGATGGCGTCCACAGAGTTCTTGTCACAGGCGAAGACGGCGAACAAGGGGCTCGCAATGCGATCAGCCAAGCAAATCATTTTTG
>JAYWEQ010000014.1:0-17945 GCA_043779185.1 Pseudobdellovibrionaceae bacterium | reverse complement strand
TCTGGATAATTTCTTGGACTAATTCCTTCGTATTTTGCATGCGCCGGATTGTCTTCGATCTTAAACGACTTTTCTACCCGCGTAATACGCAGGGGTTACGAAAACATGAGCGAAAAAACTCAGTTAAAACTTGGTCAGCTAGAGGCGCTAAATGAGCCCCTTTATAAAGCCTACCTGCATAAAGAATCCTTCTTCGAATTCTTCACTTTTGCTCCGCATGAAACAAAAGATGTTGGTGAATTTTTAGATGAATGGGTCAGAGACGCGGCGATGACTATTCCAATGGCGGCATCGGGAGCGAATCTTAAACATTATCAGGACGGGAAGAAGTTCGTCGTTCAGCGAAGCTATAAACCGCAAAATCAATGTCATCATCGGCGTCGAGGTTTTATGAAAACCCCTTCTGCGTCATTGAGAGCCCCCAAGTTGTCGCTTTACAGTCGGTTGTGCTTGAATGTTATTGAGCATAAACCATCTCTTTAATTAATGACTGCGCTGGCAGTGGAGTCGTATTTGAGTTAGCCATAACAAAGCTAACTGTAGAATTACTTGAGTTGGGATCAAAAACATCGTTTGAGCGATAAATTCTTCCGCCAGCAGGTCCTACCGCGTATAAGTATCCATTCAAATACCACATTCTTGCAGCAGAGATGGTCATCGTTGCAATTTTCACAGCCAGTCCACTACAGCTATTTTGTGCTGAACAATTTAAGTCAGCGCGATAGATCGAATTTCCATTTGTATAAAAAATTTTGTCACTGGCATTAAATAATCCACCAGACACTGAAACTGATAATTTAACTGCTGCGCTGTATCCAGTGAGACCATCTACAACAGCTATAGTATCAGTTTCTACTCCTATGACACCAAAATGATCAGAACTTGTTGAAATTCGAGAACCTGAAGAAATATCTCGACTTGCGCCCAATGTAGATGGAGTCAGAGCGGGATCTCCTACTGGACCTGAAAAAAAGTTATTTCCATCGCCACCGACTATAAAGTAATTTCCGGCAGCTGCACTGGCTCTAAATTTACAAACAGGGTCTGTTGTGCAGCCACTTACTGCGGCAGTCCAATTAACTCCATCTGTACTTTTTAAGACCCGACTATCACCATAATGAGTTGATCCTAAAAAGAATTTACCTATTGTAGAGTATGATATTTTCCAAAAAGCTTGTCCTAATATTGATGTCTGAGCAAATTCTTGCCATGTTGCACCCTTATCATCACTATATAATCTTATCTGATTTGTAGTGGCAGATCCTAGTGTGGAGTTTATTGCCCATGTAGCCATAATCAATCTTCCATTTCCGTAAGCTAAACCATATAGTGATGGGGCTCCATGATCCGAGTCTGAGCAACTTCCATAATTTTGTAAGTCGTATGACTTTCCACCAATTGTTGTGATATTTGTCACCTCTTGAAATGTAACTCCATTATCAAATGATTTTTCTACATGACCGCAGGTTCCGACAGCCCAAATTGCTCCACCCGCTGTTGGCGTTGATGTTGGCGTTGATGTTGGCACTGTTGGCGTTATAGTCCAATTGTGAGTAATCAGACTCGCATTACCGACTTTGTCTTTTGCTTGTACGCGGTAGCTGTGTATAGAAGCCGCAAGATTAGTTAAATTCACCGGACTTACACAAACTGCAAAGGCTACATTATCTAAAGAGCATTCAATCGACATAATTCCAGAGCCTGCATCTGAAGCACTAAAAACAAAAGTAGCAGAGTTTGAAGTTGAACTAACAGGAGTCTGTGTAAAAGATAAAGTTGGCAGTGTGCTGTCAACTGGACCATTTGCAACAGGAACTGATGGGCTACTGAGCGATGACTGTTGAGTCGTGATTACAGAAGACACCTCAAAGCCTCTGTTACTACAGTTCTGAAATGAAAAGATAGGTACCAGTGATGCACATATAAATAGGAATGATCTCTTTAAGTTTGGATGGCACATAATATTCCCCCGACCCGCAATCTCAAAGAGATTGGTTAATAGAATATCAATAAAGTTCATTATTATCTGATTAGTTTCTCAATATATAATGGCTCATTATTATTTTCTGGGTAAATCACTAGGTTTGATTTAAAAACGAAATTCCATATTTGAGATTTCTCAGGTTGGGAACGTCTCTTTGTAGGACCTGAGTCTAGGTTGCCTTCTGTGCGTACAAACCAAAATGCCCATGATGAATCGTCTTGGTAGAATTTGATTACTACATCACACAACCTGGAGAAATATTATGAACTTTGGATACGGTATCATTTGTGATAAGTCTTTTTTCTTCTGCAAAACGGTTTCTTTTTTGCCTTAAATAGGTTTGGCTGGTGAATGCCTTTCATATCTGTCGACATAAAATGGTGTCTCCTCTAAAAAATTAAAATCACGTGAACAGGATTTTAATTTTTTAGAGGAGAATCAGGGAAAATTATGACGAAGTTACGCGCCAGTCTCTAAATAAGTGTCTGGCGAACCCAAAGTTCTCTAACCTGTCGAACTTTTTGACAAAGACAATTTCTGGCAAATTTTCGATATGATAGACATGCGTGTGCGGTCCTAATCAAAATAAACTTAACTTGTGATGGCCGAATTTTAGCAATCTTAATACTAGAAGGCGGTCTTATGAGAAAAATTATATTTATGGTGCTGGTTATTTCTTCGACGATAGCAGAGGCTAAAGGTAAGCCGATGCAGTTTAATTATTCCCCTTATGACTCATCCGCAGCTGGCGTTTCGTCCATCAGTAATAGAGTCATGGTCGATGCGGCCCCTCTGCTGATGAGTGGTGCGGGCTTGGCTTATGAGCGCACGGTGGGACCACAAGTGACGGTCGGACCCTATGTTAGCTTTTTCAAATTAGCTTCAGATCCAGAAAAAAACAATACGGTCACCTTTAAAAGTGATGTTCGAATGTATGGAATCCGAGCCCGCTATTTTTTAACCGAAGAGGCTGAACGCAGTGGTATTTATTTAATGGCCGGAGTTGGCGCTGTTGATATTAAAACAGCGGTTGGTTATTCAAGTCTGTCTGCGGAAGCCACGTCGACGGCTTTAGGTGGTGTCGGTGGCGCTGGCTACCAATTTATTGGCAGAGAATTCGCGAAGGGTAAAATGGCCTTTAACCTTGGCGCCACTTATGCCAACGGCTATGAAGTCGCTAACCAAGCTCGCTTTTCGTCCCTTTCAGGAGCAGAAGTTGAAAAGCCCAAAGCGGTGGGCAGCATTTTTCTGGAAGGAAATATTGCTTACCTTTTTTAGTTTCGCCTAAAAATCCTCAGTCAATTAACTAAGGATTTTTTCTTTCGATTTGCGATACTCTTTAATGTACTGAGCTTCTAGGGCCGTCAGCACCACAGAATTCACAATTCCGTCGACGGTTGTTGTTCTTTGCAACACGTTGGCAGATCTACGAATGCCCATCAGAAATGGTCCTAAGACTTCAACTTTTCCAACTTGCTGTAGAATTTTATAACTGATGTTGGCTGATTCTAGATTTGGGAAAAGTAAAATATTAGCGCCGCCGCCTTTCAGTTCAGAAAATGGAAAAATGCGATCAATCAAAAGGGGATTGATGGCAGTGTCACCTTGGATGTCGCCATCAACAACTAAATCTGGTCGCATTTCTTTGACCAGCTCGGCGGCTTTTTTCATTTTTGCGGGAGTTCCCGGCGTGCCCGTAAAATTTGAATAGCTAAGCATGGCAATCCGAGGAACTTGGCCAAAATATTCACAAACACGAGCCGCCTGCAAAGCCATTTGCGCTAACTGCTGAGCCGTCGGATTTAAGTTTACTGTGGAATCTGCTAAAATCAAAAAGCGATCTTCAAGTAAGACAAAATTTAATCCCGAGGGAACGCCATCTTGGTGAAGGCCAATGGTTTGCAAGATCGGACGGACAGCATCCGCATAATTTTGTGAAGCCCCTGTGACCATCCCATCAGCATCACCCACCAAGGTCATCATCGAAGCAAAATAATTGGGGTCTGACATTAATCTTTGGGCTTCTGTCAGGTTAACCCCTTTTCGCTGACGCTTATTAAAAAGTTCCTGGACATAGGTTTTAAATTGCGGAGCCTGTGAAGGCTGAATGATCTGAACTTTTTCCAAAGTTTTCAATTCAAGAAGGCGAATTTTTTCTCGGACCTTTTCAGGGGAACCCAAAAGGATAGGTTCACAAATTTTTTCATCTACCAATATTTTTAAGGCCTTTAGGATTTTGTTAGAATGTCCTTCAGGAAAAACAATTTTTGGAATATCAGAATTAGACGCATTCTTATGGACGCGGTGGATGGCTGTTCGAATAAAAGCTTTAGAGGGTCCTTGGTAGGCTTCCAAGCGATCATGATAGGCTTCCCAGTTTGTAATTTGGCGCGTGGCCACACCTGATTCCATCGCTGCTTTAGCGACCGCCGGGGCCACCCAAAGAAGAACACGAGTGTCGAAGGGTTTTGGAATTAAATAATCCCGACCAAAGGCAAAATTCTTTCCACCATAGGTATCAGAAACGCGATCGGGAACTTCTTCCCGAGCCAGCGATGCTAAGGCATGCACGGCAGCTAATTTCATGGCTTCATTAATTTGTGTTGATCTGGTATCAAGGGCGCCACGAAAAATCGAAGGAAAACCTAAAACATTATTCACCTGATTGGGGTAATCCGAACGTCCCGTCGCAATGATCGCATCCGGTCGAACCTCTCGGGCTTTGGCTGGATCAATTTCTGGGTCTGGATTGGCCATCGCAAAAATAATCGGATCCTTCTTCATGTCTTTCAGCATCTCTTGGGTCAGGGCTCCGGCGGCTGATAAACCAACAAAGACATCGGCATCTTTTAAGGCTTCATGCAAAGTCCGAGCTTTGGTTTCGACGGCGAAGGCCTGTTTATATTTATTCATGCCGTCTTTGCGGCCTTGGTAAATAACGCCCGACGTATCACACATCGTTAAATTCTGGCGCTGAACGCCCAGAGAAATAAAAATATTTGAGCAGGCCACCGCCGAAGCGCCGGCGCCATTCACAACAATTCGAATATTGGACAGCTTTCGATCTGTGACAAAGCAAGCGTTGATTAAAGCGGCCCCAGAAACAATGGCTGTCCCATGTTGGTCATCATGAAAAACGGGAATGTTCATTTCTTTTTTTAGGGTCTCTTCAATTTCAAAACATTCTGGAGCTTTGATGTCTTCTAAATTAATCCCGCCAAAAGTCGGCTCTAGGGCTTTCACGGCGTTGATAAAATCTTGCGTCGTTGTTTGAAGCATTTCTATATCAAAGACGTCGATCCCTGCGAATTGTTTAAATAAAATACCTTTCCCCTCCATGACAGGTTTAGAGGCCAAAGGACCAATATTGCCAAGGCCAAGCACGGCGCTGCCGTTGGAAATAACGCCCACTAGATTTCCTTTTGAAGTGTAGTCATAAACTTTAGAAGGATCCTTGGCGATGGCTTTACAAGGAGCTGCAACCCCCGGAGAATAAGCCAATGATAAATCTTTTTCGGTGCTGCAAGGTTTGCTAGATGTGATTTCAATTTTTCCAGGTTTTCCTTTGGAATGATAATCCAACGCTTCTTGATCGAGAGACATGATAAGCTCCTTGATAGAACTTTGATTCTAACCTCGTCCTTCGTCTAAATAAAAGAGAAAATGATCTTTGGCAGGCTTAGAATTAAATATTCTCGACCTCGAGGGAGCGTCTGCGTTGTGTTCTTAAGTCACCGAGACCATTTGTCAATTGTAAAGCCACGTTCTATCCTTGAGAGGTCGATTTAAGATTGCCCATCAAGGAGATATTTCATGAAATCACCGCGCGACGTAGTCATCATTGAAGGTGTGCGCACACCCTTTGCAAAATCCGGAACTGTTCTTAAAAAAGTTCATCCCGCCGATTTGGGAAAGATCGCTCTGAAAGAGTTGATCGCAAAAACTAATTTGGACGTCAATTCAATCGATGAAGTGATTGTTGGTAATACAGGAAATCCCGTCGACAGCGTTAATATCGCCAGAGTCATTGCCCTGAATGCAGGAGTGCCGCAAAAAACTTCTGCCTACACAGTTCATCGAAATTGTGCGTCGGCGATGGAGTCTATTTCGAACGGCTTTGAAAAAATTAAATCAGGGACCATGGATGTCGTCGTCGCCGGAGGCACCGAAAATATGTCGCAAATGCCGACATTACTTCCAGCCAAGATTCAAAATATTTTTGATAAACTTCTGGTGGCGCGAGGGCCAAAGCAGGCTTTGCCCTTGCTATGGAGTTTGCTAAAAGCCGATTTGAAGCAGATCAGCGCTTTACTGAGCGGCAATATGCGAGATGATTATTTCCCCGTGATTTCAGTGATGCAAGGTCTGACAGATCCATTTGTCGGCATCAATATGGGTCAGACGGCTGAAATTTTAGCCAAAGAGTGGGGCCTATCTCGGCGCGAACAAGATGAGTTTGCTCTGCGGTCCCATGTCCTTGCTTCAAAAGCTGCCAAAGACGGAAAGTTTAAAGCTGAGATGACGCCGATTTTTTTAGCCCCCGATTATAAAGAAGTGATTTCCGAGGACGTCGGCCCCCGAGATAATCAAACGATCGAAGCCCTCACAAAACTAAAACCTTTCTTTGATAAACAAACAGGCACGATCACCGCCGGAAATTCCTGTCCGATCACAGATGGCGCGGCGATGGTCTTATTGATGTCCCGAGAAAAAGCTGAAGCGTTGGGGTACAAACCCACAGCTAAAATTTTAAGTTATGGTTTTGCAGGTTGCGATCCCGAGCGTATGGGATTAGGACCCGTTTACGCGACACCCGTCGCCTTGAAGCGAGCCAGTCTGACCTTAAAAGAGATTGGTTTGGTGGAATTGAACGAAGCCTTTGCTGCGCAAGTTTTAGCCTGTCAAAAAGCCTTTAACTCGGATCAGTTCGCCAAAGAAAAATTAGGCTTAAAAGAAAAAGTCGGCGAACTTTCGATTGATATTCTAAATGTCAACGGCGGTGGGATTGCTCTTGGTCATCCTGTGGGGGCAACAGGCACAAGGTTAGTCATCACTTTAATGAAAGAGATGCAAAGAAGAAATTTACAATATGGATTAGCAACATTATGCATCGGTGGCGGCCAGGGTGGTGCCATGATTCTTGAGAGAGAGGTTTAAATGACAAACCCCAAAGACAGTATAAAAATTGTTCCCCAAGGTGACGTGGCTTTTGTTGAGTTTGATCTGGTCGGAGAAAAAGTAAATAAGTTATCAACTCCTGTGGTCTTAAGGCTCGAAGAAGTTTTAACAGAGCTCAAATCTTCGGCTTATAAAGCCGTTGTTTTAATTTCAAATAAACCGAAAATATTTATTGCTGGTGCTGATATTGAAGAAATCAAAAGCATGAGCAGCCGCGAGCAATTTGAAAAGGCTGTGGCGGCTGGACAAAATATTTTTAATAAGATCGAAGATCTTTCGATTCCCGTGATTGCGGCTGTTCATGGAGCCTGCGCCGGTGGGGGCTGTGAAATGATTTTAGCTTGTGATTATCGAATGGCGACGGACGACAATGTCACTCGAATTGGTTTGCCAGAAACCCAACTGGGAATTATTCCAGGTTTTGGCGGTTGCATACGGATGCCCCGGGTTGTGGGATTGCAGGCCGGTTTAGAAAATATTTTAAACGGTAAACTTCTGCCAGCTAAAAAAGCGCAAAAGCAGGGCCTGGTGGACCGAGTTGTTCATCCCGCCATCTTACGTGAAGAGGCCTTGAAGTGGGCTCGCGAACTGATCGCCCAAGGTGGTGGTAAACGGCAGAAAAAATTTAAACCTGTCGGGCTCATGAATAAATTTGTTGAGTCTTTAGGAAAAGGCCTTGCCATTTCGCAGGCAAAAAAAGCCACTCTAGCCAAGACCAGTGGTCACTATCCAGCTTTGATGAAAGCCATCAATGTCATTGGAAAAACATACAAGATGTCAAATCGCGAGCAAGCTTTAAAAATTGAGCGAGAAAATTTTTGCGATGCGGCCGTCACCGAAGTTTCAAAAAACTTGATCCATGTTTTTTATTTAACTGAAATGGTAAAAAAGCAAACGGGCGTCAGCTCCGGCGTTAAAGGCCGTGATGTGGCGCGCATGGGGATTTTGGGAGCAGGCACAATGGGGGGCGGTATCGCCTACCAAGCCGCCGACAAAGGCATCGAAGTCCGCATGAAAGATTTAAACTCAGACGCTTTAGGTAAAGGTCTTAAGCATGCATCTGATCTGTGGCTCAAACTTTTAAAGCGAAGATCGCTGGATAAATATCAGTACAAACAAAAGATGGATCGCGTGACAACAAGCACCGATTTTAGCGGTTTTAAAACTTTAGATCTGGTTGTCGAAGCGATCGTTGAAGACATGGCGATCAAACAAAAGGTCATCGCAGAAACAGCCCAAAACTGCAAAGACAACTGCATCATCGTGACAAACACATCTTCGTTGAGCGTGACAGAAATGGCCAAAGGACATCCGCGGCCGGAATTTTTTGCAGGCATGCATTTTTTTAATCCCGTCGATAAAATGCCCCTCGTGGAAGTGATTCGCGGTGAAAAGTCCAGCGATGAAACGGTGGCCACGGTTTTTGAATTGTCGAAAAAAATGGGAAAAATGCCAGTTGTCGTTAAAGATGGACCCGGCTTTTTAGTCAATCGCTTGCTTTTGCCCTATATGGCTGAAGCCGCCTTTTTGTTAGAAGAAGGAATGGCCATTGAAGTGGTTGATCGTGCTTACGTCAAAGACTTTGGTATGCCGATGGGACCTTTCGCATTGATGGACGAAGTCGGCTTAGACGTTTGTTATAAAGTCTTAAAGATTTTTAAAAAAGCTTTCGGGGACCGGATGGAAATTTCAAAAATCCTTGATGGCTTAGAAAAAAGTGGCCGGCTGGGTCGAAAAAATAGCAAAGGTTTTTACCTTTATAATTCTGGTAAACGTGGCGAGGTTGATTCTTCTGTTTATGAAGCTCTTGGTCTGCAAGCTCCAACAAATCCTTATGACACAAAAGAATGTGTTGAGCGCGGCGTGTTTTCCATGGTGAACGAATGTTCGCGGGCCCTGATCGAAGATCAAGTCGTCGAAACAGCCGCCGAAGTGGATCTTGCGATGATTATGGGAACAGGTTTTCCTCCTTTCAGAGGCGGTCTGTTAAGGTTTGCGGATTCTTTGGGTTCAAAATATATCGTCGAGCAATTGACAAAATATTCTGAAACAAGAAAAGCCATTCGGCTGAAGCCCGCACCCCAAATATTGCAGATGGCGCAAGCTCAGAGCCAGTTTTACAAAAATTAAGAGATCAGATATTTTTTAAAAATAAAATTAGATTTATTCTATTCTGGACTTTAACTTTATAGGAATAATTGTCGTAAGCTAAAAGCACTCTATTGAAAGGAGGCTTTTATGTTCATATTTAAGACTGTGGTCCAAACAACGATTCGAATGGCCTCCATTTCCGATTTGGTCTTAGGACTCATCTAAAAAGACACCCAAAAATTAGGTTCTATAAGAATCAAAATTCATTTTAAAAAATGATGTTCGGCATTTTTTCTCGTCTGAGATTAATCCCCAATGTTTGGGGATTAGAATATTTTAAATTTAACTATAAACAAGGAATTATATATGAAAGCACAAATTTTTATAAAAAGGTGGGAGCAAGAAAACGGGCTGTTGTTAATTGAGTTGCAACAGCGATTTAAAAGAGGCTTATGGCAGTTAATTAAATTGAAAACGAATGCATTGAAGGTGGCCCTGTTTTTAATTTATTTAATGTTGCAATGGGCGCTGAAATTTTTAGCGCTGGCAGTGGGTCTTTTGGGTCGTCATGAACTTAAGTTCCATAGGGGTCCCGAGAATCCTTCATTAGCGGCTTCTGAATTTCATGCAGAGCTGCGAAGAAAGACAGGTCCTAATGTCTTTTTTAGATAAACTTCATGAGGGGCAGAGTTCCCCGCTGAGCTGTGCTTCAAGCTGTTGACTGTCTCATAACGAGATATTTTTTGGCCCATGTTTTGCTGTAAATAAGTGGATGAAGTTGAATTGGTTGATACTCACTGCTTTGTTTATATTTGGTTGCGGTAGCGAACCTGGTTTGCAGAAGCGATCATTTTCAACGGCGCCTGAAAACTTAATTTCGGCTAACAGCTGTCAAGGGAATGAACTGTCATCTCGTGTGATCAGTCTTTCTGGCAATGACCAGGATTTTAGGAAACTGGTGGGTGATTTTGTCTCTGTGTCACTGAATCCGGCGGAACTGGGCTCTGTCAGTGGCGCTTCTAGTGGGGTGACCGGGGTTGAGTTAAAAATGCTGTTGGTTTTTGATTCTTCTCATCAAATCATCAGTGGATCTTCAAAATTCAGAATGACGATCAATGATTCCTTTGTTGGAACCAAAGGCACTGATGGAAAAATCATTGCTGCCATCGAAGTCGTCCACACGGGGAGCAGTCAACTATCAGGTTCTTTTGATCCTAGCCAGCGGGTTTTACATGTCCAGTTTTCAGACTCTTATGGTCACGTGTCTGTCGATGGTCAAGTGCAAGGTGGTCAATTCATCGGACAAGTTCAATTTATGAATTTAAAGTCCTGGGATGGTTCAACACCTCGGCAGGGAACATTAGGTCGCATCCAAGCGGCCTCTTGCAACTTTCAGTAGCAAGCCTTCATCATGCCGTGCTCCCAACCTTAATTTTAAACTTGCTTGATCTCAGTTTCGGCTCTCAAATAAGCCATGATGCATAGATTTAATTTTGATTCTGATGTTCTTCATTCCGTTGCGGGCGGACGTTCGGCCATTGATCTTCCGCGACTGAACATCACCACAGTGGAATCGGCCCAAGCTTTTATTTCAAACTATGGTTACAATCCGACCCACGAAGAAGATATTGCGAAGCTTTGGTATTTTCATCGTCGCGCTCTTGTTTTGTTGACTGAAAAATTAGGCTATTCGGAATCTGAAATTCCTAAAGTTCTGATCGATCGCAAACACATGGGAGAGATCTCGCAACTTTTAATTTATGCAAGTTCGCAGCGGCCTGAAGACAAGGAATTGCAGAGGTGGTCTTGCGCCATCCTTAGATGCATGCATGTTTATATTCATAGTGAAAGTGACTTGTTTGCCTCTTTTACACAGGAAATTCAGCAGCAAATTTTAACGCCGTTTCAGCAAGCGATCTTTCATGACGGCAGCATTCACAAATTGAAACCACAAAAAACCACTCGGGCCGCCATCGATCTTGCTGGCTTTGAAGTGAAGCCCTTCAAAGCTTCCAACAGCACGGTGATTAAACTTTTGGCCAAACCAGATGCTCTTGCCATGAAGGTCTTTGATAAGCTGGGCGTTCGATTTATAACCAACTCTTTGTTTGATAGCTTTCAAGTGATTCGTTTTTTAGTTGAAGAAAACATTATTAGCTACCCCCACATCATGCCGGATCAGTCCTCTAATAATTTGTTTCCCGTCGATCTTTTTATCGATATTTGTCAAATGGCTGAAAGTAAAAACTCTGAAGCCACCAATGAAGAGATGTCAAAAATATTTGATCTTGCTTTGGAAAAGTCTGGCGATGAGGCCAAGATGATTCGCAAAATTAATGAGCAGTCGGGGCAGGATTTTAAGTTTATAAAATTTATCACTCGGAAATTGATTCAAATTCAAAAGCCTGGCCGTGAAAACTTCAGTTTCTTTTACCCTTTTGAAGTTCAGATTATGGATCAGAAAGCTCATGAAAAAATTCTCTCGGGGCCGTCAGAGCACGATGCCTACAAAGAGCGCCAGCGCGAGGCGGCTCGGCGTCGTGTTTTCCCATTGGATCCTAGGGTATGATTTTAAGTATCTTATCCTACCCAAGATCCGTGATCATGGGTGTGCTTTATCCGCCCTACCTGTTGGTGGCGTCATTGATTACGATTGCTGTGAATTTGGTTTTCCGGCGGCGGGACTTCGACGATTTGACTTTAAAATGGTGGGGAATTATTTCCTGCAAGATGTTTGGCGTCCAAGTGAAAGTGATGGGTCTTGAAAACATCCCGTCAGGGGGTGGCGTTTATCTGTTTAACCACACTAGTTTCTTTGATATTTTTGCCATGGTCGGGTATTTGCCTTCAGTGCGTTTTGGAGCAAAAATCGAATTGTTCAAGATTCCATTGTTTGGCTGGGCCATGCGCAGAGTGGGAGTTTTGCCGATCGCCAGGGGCAATCGCGAAGAGGTGTTTAAAACTTATAAAGACGCCGAGGCCAGATTAAAATCTGGGGAGCATATTGCATTAGCTCCTGAAGGAACTCGGCAAACCGAAGAAAAATTAGGACATTTTAAGTCCGGACCTTTTGTTTTTGCCATCAGTGCTCAGGTTCCTGTCATTCCTGTTGTGATTCGAAAGGCCTCTCAAATTCTACCGAAACATGCCTATTTTCCAAATTTTGGAACATGGTCGCGAGAAATTCAAATTTGGGTCTTGCCGGCGATTGATACAAAAAATTTTTCAGTGAATGAGCGACCCATTTTACAAAGTAAAGTCTTAGAAGCGATGCTGCCTTATTTTACAACGCTCCATGAAGAGCTCAGGATTGTATAGCGAAGCTTAACATGGCCAGGGCCTGTGTCGACAAGGGCTTGAATTTGTCCTTTTGGTAAAGACTCTAATTTTTGCAAGCGAATATGTTTCGGATGTCGGCCTAAATGACTTTCGATCAAACCCGCCAGCTGATCCCAGCGAATAAAGGGCTCAAATGTTTCACCGCGGTCAGAGCTCTTAAAAGACCCGACAAACCAATAGCCATCGGGATGAACACTGACGGGCAGATCTTGGTTGTTAAATTGTTTTAATTGAACCCATTTCACACCGTCTTCCGTTTTGAAAATTCCTTGCGCTGAAATGAGTCCCTTCACTTTTTTTGTGCCTTCTAAAGCCAAAGAAAAAATCGGTCGCTTCAAGATCTCTTCAGCTGTTAAAGTCATCTCTTGCGGTTCAGATTTTTTTGAAGGGCCCGATGATTCTTTTTTCCACCAAACTAAACCGTGGCCCGGCAAAAGACTTAAGGCCCATTGATGAGACTCGCTTTCAAGAATCTGCACATGGGCTCGCACGGGGGGGTCTTCCCCTTCAGAATTAATCATGACGCCCTTATTCGGGCTGCCCGTAAAAGCCACCACTTCATCTAAAGGAATTTTTTTTCCATCGGAAGTGACAAGAAATTGATCTTCGCGGTGATGGACGCTGTGCCACTTATTATCTTTATAGGCCCAAACGGCAAAATCAGCCCGGGACACCAAGTGGCTCAGATCAACATAACCTTCGTGATCCAAGTACTTTGTTTTTAGGAAGCCGTTGTCGTATCCAACAATTTTTAATCGCTGAGCTTTGGGAATCGTTGTGATCATCGCTGATTCGTGGCTTGGTTTTTTGCGCAAAAAAGTATCGATCAAATTCACAAAAACACCCGCATCTTCATTTTTGGGTTTAAGATCCGTCAAAGGCATCCAACCCTCGGTTTTGCGAGCGGGCTCCCGCACTTTGGCCCACGAGCCTTGAATCTCTAGGATCTCGACATTTTGGTCTTTGGATAAAAGTCCCAAAGGTTTTTCTGAGCTTTGTTGATTTTCAAACAGAGGGGAATTGTTCGCCAGCTGAGCCGTCGTAACGCAGTGGATTTCTTGCAGGAGCTGATCGCCTTCAATGGCAAACTCTTTTTTATTCCAAGACACCTTTAGGCGGTGATGGAACTCCTGACTTTTAATTCGGGTCTCAAGGTCTTGCCGTGGGGCCTGGCCTGAAGCAAAGTGGCTTTGAAGATTTCGATAGAAGGGGATCGCCATTTTGTCCTGCGGGACCGCCAAGGCTTTACCTTGCAGCGCGAAAATCAGCAGAAAGACAATAGCAAACAAGCTTGATCTAAAAATCACCATAGTCTTTATTTTCACTGAGGAATGGCGCCTTGCCTAGCCCAGAAGTTTTGACAATGCGCCGTCCTTAAGTCATAGCTTAAGGACCCTTTAAATTCAGGAGTCAATGGATATGGAAATCAAATCAGTAGGAGTCATCGGCGCGGGACAAATGGGAAATGGCATCGCTCAAGTGGCCGCTCAAAATGGCTACCAAGTGTTGATGATGGATGTTTCAGGATCTTCTTTGGAAAAGGGTCTAGCTACAATCGCCAGCAGCTGCGACCGAATGATTAAAAAAGGCACGATCATGGACGTTCAAAAAAAAGATCTTTTGTCGAAAATTAAAATCACGCAAAAAATGATCGACCTGAAAGATTGCGATCTTGTGATTGAAGCTGCAACTGAAAATATCGACTTAAAATTAAAAATCTTTAAAGAAATTGATGAAGTGGTCCAGGCGAAAGCTTTGCTAGTTTCAAATACGTCTTCGATTTCGATTACAAAGATTGCGGGTGTCACCAAAAGGCCTACACAAGTGGCTGGTATGCATTTTATGAATCCCGTGCCTTTAATGAAGTTGGTGGAAGGAATTCGTGGCTTACAAACTTCTGATGAAACCTTTGCCAGGGTCAAAGACGTCGCCGAAAAAATGGGAAAAGTTTTTGTTGAAAGCACAAAAGATATGCCAGGCTTTATTGTGAATCGAATTCTGATGCCAATGATCAATGAAGCTGTCTACACCTTGCATGAAGGGATCGCAGAGCCTGCCGCCATTGACGAAGCCATGAAGTTGGGAACGAACCAGCCCATGGGCCCACTGACGTTAGCTGACTTTATCGGTCTTGATACATGTCTTGCCATTATGAATGTCCTGCACGAGGGGCTTGGCGATTCCAAGTACCGTCCCTGTCCCTTGCTTGTCAAATACACTGAAGCGGGATGGCTGGGCCGTAAAACTGGCCGCGGATTTTATACCTATGAGGCAAAAACATGAACTTTAGTTTTCAAACCTTAAAAGTCGAAAGTAATCCTCAAGGCGTCTGGACTTTAAGACTCAGTCGTCCGGAAGCGATGAATGCATTGAATTCACAACTGCTGAATGAAATGGCCGAGTTCTTAAGAACCATCGGAGAACTTGATTTTGAACATGCGCGCGCTTTGATTATTACCGGCGAAGGGGAAAAGGCCTTTGTGGCGGGCGCGGATATTCGTGAAATATCGGTGTTAGATGAAGACTTAGCTAAAAACTTTGCCGACCGCGGACAATCTATTTTTCAAGAAATTGCTCATTTAAAAATTCCTGTCATTGCGGCTGTGAACGGTTTTGCCTTAGGCGGCGGGCTGGAGCTTGCCTTGGCCTGTGACTTTATCATTGCGTCTGACAATTCAAAAATGGGTCTGCCCGAGGTGACCTTAGGACTGATTCCTGGCTTTGGTGGAACGGTTCAACTTTCTAGGGCCGTGGGTTTAAGGAAAGCCCGTGAACTCATATTTACTGGCGATATGATCACGGCCGTTGAAGCTGAAAAAATTGGTTTGGTGAATCAGGTGGTGTCGCAAAGCGAATTGCTACCGGCCTGTCATACTCTGATCTCACGAATTTTGCAGCGAGCTCCGATGGCGATTGCACACGCAAAAAAATCAATCAATCAGGCGTGGGATCTGGATATCGATGAAGCGCACAGAAATGAATCTCGACATTTTGCGGATTTATTTCGCGGCGCCGATGTTGGCGAGGGAACAAAAGCTTTCTTAGAAAAAAGAAAGCCTCAATTTAAAGGTCTATAAAATATGAAACCCCTTAAAAATCCTGTTCGAATTGTCACGGCCGCCGCACTTTTTGATGGTCATGATGCCAGCATCAATATCATTCGAAGAATATTGCAAGAATTTGGCGCCGAGGTTATTCATTTGGGACACAATAGATCTGTCAGTGATGTGGTGAAAGCCGTTTTGCAAGAAGGGGCCCAAGGAGTTTGCATCAGCTCCTATCAGGGCGGGCATATGGAGTATTTCAAGTATGTCAAAGACCTGCTTGATGCGGCCGGAGCAGGCTATGTGAAAATTTTTGGAGGCGGTGGCGGGGTCATCGTTCATGAAGAAAAACGGGACCTAGAAGCTTACGGGATCACACAAATTTTTCATCCAGATGATGGGCGAAAACTAGGTCTTGAGGGAATGATCCGCCTGATTGTAGAAGAATCTGATTTTGATCTTCTTGAACGGCGAGCAGATTGGATTCAAAAAAATGTGGCGAAATTAAATCCGGGTCTTTTGCTGGAAGCTTTCGGGCAAGATTCGATTCCTTCGCAAAACTTAGGTTTGGCCCTGACTTCAATTGAAGAAAAAAAACCGGCTGTCGCCTTAGAGCTATTGAAAGAATTTAAATCAAGCCCTCGGCCAACGCCGATCGTGGGCATCACTGGAACTGGCGGCGCTGGAAAATCAAGTTTGATCGATGAGCTGGCGCAAAGATTTTTAAATGCCTATCCGGATAAAAAAATCGCCATTGTTTGCGTCGATCCCTCAAAACGTCGAACCGGTGGTTCGCTGTTAGGGGACCGGATTCGCATGAATTCCCTCAGTCGTCCGCGCATTTTTATGCGATCGATGGCATCACGTGGTTCAGGAAAAGAAATTTCTGAGGATTTGCCTGCGACTTTAAATTTTCTAAAAACCTTAGATTTTGATTTGATCATTGCTGAAACCTCAGGAATTGGTCAGGGAAACATGGCCATCACCGAAGTCAGCGACCTTTCTATGTATGTGATGACGTCCGACTTTGGAGCGCAATCCCAGTTAGAAAAAATTGATATGATTGATTTTGCCAATTTGATTGCTGTCAACAAGGCCGATCGCCGAGGGGCCCACGATGCCTTGCGGGACGTCACCAAGCAATTTAAGCGGGCTCGCAAAATATTTAGTGAAAGTGTTGAAGTGCCCGTATTTTTAACGCAAGCGTCGCAATTCAATGAAGGCGGTGTTAATCGCCTTTTCTTGAAATTAATGGACATGCTGACAGAAAAAGATCCTGCCTTTAAAGTCAGCGAAGATTTTAAAAACAAAATCCTCAGTGCCGAAGAAAATATAATTATCCCACCTGATCGCCAGAATTATTTGTCTGAAATCATCAGCACAGTTCATCGTTATAAAGAACGGACCACAAAACTGGCCGCCAAAGCGTCGCAGTGGGGGGCGCTGGAAGGTATTTCTGATTTGAAGTTGATTGATCCAGTCAAACTAGAAACGACAAAAAAACTATTACAAGCCGATTTGACAGACGAAGAAAAATCCCAGTTGCAAGATTGGGATCAATTGATCGAAAAATATTCTAAAGATGAATTAATTTTTCATGTTCGGGGTAAAGAAATTCGTCAAGCCTTGGTGTCAAAATCGTTATCGGGTACTAAAATCCGTAAAGTCGTGCTGCCAAAATTAAAAGACTGGGGCGATCGCTATCGTTTTTTAAGGATGGAAAATATTCCTGGCGAGTTTCCGTTCACCGCAGGCTCTTTCCCTTTAAAGCGTCCCGACGAAGATCCAAAGCGCATGTTTGCCGGCGAAGGAACTCCCGAGCGCACCAACAATCGCTTTCATTACCTTTGCAAAGGCGAAAAAGCCCATCGACTTTCAACAGCGTTTGATAGTGTTACTTTGTATGGCCAAGATCCTGATCCCAGACCAGATATTTTTGGCAAAGTCGGTGAATCCGGCGTTAGTATTTGTACCCTTGATGATATGAAGAAGCTTTATAACGGATTTGATTTAGTTTCTTCAAACACCAGTGTCAGTATGACGATCAATGGTCCGGCGCCGATGATCTTAGCATTTTACTTTAATACCGCCATTGATCAGCAGGTCGATAAAAAAGAAAAGGACCTGGGTCGCAAGTTAACCCCAGCAGAGCACAAAGATTTATCCGAATGGACTTTGCAGCAAGTCCGCGGCACCGTTCAGGCCGATATTTTGAAAGAGGATCAAGGGCAGAACACCTGTATTTTTTCAATTAATTTCGCTTTAAAGATGATGGGCGATATTCAGGAATATTTTGTTGAAAAAAATAT
>JAYWEQ010000013.1:0-6345 GCA_043779185.1 Pseudobdellovibrionaceae bacterium | reverse complement strand
GTCGCAGAACCCCGCGAGCATTTCAATACTTTGAAATTAATCGGCGAGCGAGTGATCGAGCCTTATCAAAATTTCTTAGCTAGGTCCCTTGAAGTGACTGATGACGTGGCTTTTATCAAAGACAGTACAAGTCACGCGCCAGGTCCCATTTCCTCAATTCCCTCAACGGTCGCGCAAAGTACATGGGCGGGTGGTTTGCTGGGCTTATTAATGGCTGCGGATATTAATCCAAAAATTATTCACGGTGACTTAGCTATAACATCGGCAGCACCTGATGCGAAATTATTTGTGCATATCGACACCGGCTTAAATGCCCCTTCGACCGTCGACTCTTTACGTGAAGCTATGGCTCGGGGACAAAACATCATTAATTTTTTAGCCAGTGACGTTCCCTGCCAATTAGGGATCGGCCCCGTTGAAAATTGTCAACTGTCTATTCCGACCTATCTGGCACCCAACACCCGAACAGCACTGACCTTTTTTATTAATTCCCAAGGCGAGCTTCGAACTGGCAATGAACCTGATGCACATCCTATTCAAATTTTTGAAACGGGACCGATTTTTACCTATGATCTTAAGTTAGTAAAAAATTGCACCGGTATTTTATTTTTAAACCAGCTTCCTGCCGGATATCAGTGCCGAACCGCCAACGAAAATTTTATTCAAATTGGTGCTTTAATTTTTGACGCTTATAATTCTGACGCCTACGGAAAAATGACGGACACTAAAGAAAGACGATCCTTGGTAAAAGCCTTGTTGGGTTCTTCACTGATTGTTCCGCAGATGCAATGGTCTGATAATGCCGACAAAACCGTTGCCTTCGCAAGAAAAGATCCTGAGCAAAAACTTTTATGGATCACGGTTAAGACGGGATCTTTGAATCGTCAGTCCCTGCGCTTAAAGATTTCACAAAAATTGCTGCAAGAAGGACTTTTACCAATCCCTAGCAAGCAACTCCTTGAAGTGATCGATATTTTGACCCAACGGAGCCAAAAAATTTCTCTGCAACAAATTATTAACACTGGCTTCAATATTGATTTGGATGAAAATGGCAGTACGGTTTACGTGATCAGACCAGATACTATCTCAAGGGTACCTTAGAAGAAACTAATGCAAATTTAGGTCCGTCAATACGCTAGACTTATTGGGCAACATTTCCAGAAATGAGTTGAACTGGAACTGTGATGGTTCCACTAACGGCCGATACAAAAGTCGCAAGTTCAGGATTAGTAGCAACCAGTGCTGGATCTAACTGAACTTGGTAAATAACTTCGACAGAGTCAGCAATTGTACAAGTGGCCTGAAGAACAAACATAGCTGGAGTCACTGGTAAAAGCGGATCCCGTGGAACGATGCCACAAGTCGCTTTAAAGGCTGTCGATACTAAAAAAGGGCACTCGGGCCCAGTGGTCGCACAGGGAACGCCGTAGGTATCAAACCTTAACGCTGGTCCAATTCCGCCAATCGGTGAACTGATCGGTTGGATCGATGTCGCAACTCCGCCGACGAAACTGACAACCGGCGAATAAAGAGTCAGCGGATATTGATTTTGATGGGTGCAGGAATTCACCGGATTTCCACCCGCACAGGCAAGAAGGCCCGGATTCATTGGTGTACCGGCACCATTTGCAGCAATCATTGCATTCCTTAAAGAAGCCGGCAGTCCCGCCAAGGATCGGACTCCTGAAAGAATTCGGTCCTTGGTGGCGACCAAGCGATTTTGAGAAATACCTGTATCCACTGAATTAATACTGGCTAGGATCACCAAAAATAAAACACTGACCACCCCAATTCCAATGCTGACGCCAATTAAAGTCAGACCCGACTGATTCATCTTCATGGACAAACTCCCGACCCCGGTGGCGCAATTTCAGAAGCTTGAAAATAAACTTTTCCACCAATCGTGCGAAAGTCTAATTTAGGATCCAAGACAGCAGGATTTTTTTGAATTTTATATTCAATCACCAAAAAATCGGCAGGTCCATTACACACCAAAGAAGGAAGAGGATTACTACTTGGAAAAGGCGGCGCCGGAGGACATTGTGCGACCACCTGGTAGCTGACTTGAATCATGCACGATGGCGACGTGGCCAGGCAAGAAGACCCTTGGCTGTTAAAATTGGCCGGCGCCAGGTTCGTCGGCGAATCATAGATTATTAGATCTGATTTGGCCATATTCTGGCAAGCGACCCCTGAGTTACAAACGCAATCATAGAAAGGTTTATTCACAGCTTCTTTCATCGTTGCACGAAGAAGTGCCATGTAGGATAAGTTTTTGCGGACTGATAAAGCGATCATATCCCGGTTTAAGCTAATACGTCGACGATTAAGACTTTCATTAATTTGCACAAAGGCACCCGCCACAAGAACGATAAAAAAAATAGCAATCGCAGACGAAACCATCACTTCCACAAGGCTAAATCCGAGATTATTTTTCATCGAAAGCTCTCTTCATATTTTAAAAAGATGGTGCTAAGCAATTGACCGTACACGTTCCAGAAATCATGTTATACGTGAGGACTGCCGGTGTCCCTATTACTGTTGGAGCCACTGCTACTGTTGGAGCCACTGAATAGGCACCATTGATCAAGGCTTGCATTTCAGCGACCGACGTCAGGTTGTTAGCAATAGCAATCCCTCCTAAAGAACTAAGATTACTTTCATTAAGACTCAAACCGGAGGCGACTATCGCCGTTACAAAATTATTAAATGTCGTTGAAGACGTCAATCCTGTGTTTGCATAGTTATTGGGCCACGTAATCGAAGGATTGGCGACCATTGTGTTATAAAAATTAGTCGCTTGGGCAATGTCTGTTATTTTTCCATAACTAATGGCTGCAGCTACGATTTGATTCGTGGCTCCAATAGCAGTCAGTGTGTTGACAATCTGGGTTGCCGTCGGCACGTCACCAATATGACCCGCAGCTATGGCGTTGATGATGAGGGGATTCGTTGCACCAGATCCGGCGATGGCATTAGAGACATGTGTGATTTCTAGGGGGTTAACGAGGTTGCCATACGCCATAGCCTTAACAAGCCCTGGATTTGCCTCGGTAATTCCAGCAACATATAATCCCGTAGCAATTGCGCTGATCGTATTCGCATCCGCCCATGGGCGCGCTGCGCTTGCTATAAGATCTAATATCTGTTGAGTTTTTGGCACGGCAAAAGCCGCTGCCCACACCGGATCAGTCACATGATAATTACTGATCTGGTCCGCAATCGCTTGACTTGTAATTCCCGCCACGGCAATCGCATTTGCGATCCCGCTGTATAAAACTGGATCCAAACTACTGCGAAGAGCCAATGCATTCATAGCAATCACACTTGTAATATTATTGTTCGTAAGAATGTCGACAAATTGCTGTATTTCGGTCGCATCACGCCAGCTACTTCGTGCAATTGCATAAATCATATTTGGATTGGTGATTCCCATTCCTTGAAGAAGACTCGCAAGGGCCGCTGCGTCGGCTGTATCTGTCATTCCAGCTCTGGCTAAGATCTGTAGGATTTGGGTCACATGACCACTATTACCCAAGAAACTTGAAACTTGAGTCAACGCCGCGGCTGTTCCTATTTTCGGCGGAAGAATATTATTAATGTTAACTAAATTAGCCACTCTGTCTCTCGATGCAACCGCAGCATTACCATTTGATAAGTCTGAAGCAGCTCCTTTAATTGAATAGTAAATTTGAAAGTTCTCAGCCTGTCCGCAGGTCGGCGCTCCAGCGGCGCACGTTGCCTTAAAAGATGCTGTCACCTGCAAAAAGGGACAACTGCTCGCCTGACCTGGTGCGGACCCAGACGACGGACAAAGATTTCCTTTAATATTGTAAGACACGGGCCTGGCTGCAGGACCCGCAATTTTCACCATTGAAGTCACCATTGATTTTGTATCGGTCTCCCATGAATACAGCGAAATTGGATAATCTTGGTTGGCGACACAAAGTTGTCCGGGAATACCAACGATACAAACCAGCAGCTCTTGATTCACACCTGTTGCAATCACATCTGGATGGATACTACTTCGATAAATTCCTGCAAATGAAGTCCGGTTCATGAGGCTTACTTCTAAGGAGTCTCGCGATGAAGTCGCCCGATAACTTTTAATCAGATTTGGAATTTGTGAAAGGCCCCCCGTCATCAGCTCGACGCAAGTTCCGGATAAAAGGACCAAACCAATGATGACAGCGATCATCGCGTTTCCATTTTGATTTAAATTTCGACCTATCACACATCCTCCGGACCTGAAAAAAATCAGGTAGAAAAACTATCGGCTGTGTAACTAATCGTCATATTCAAGTAAATCTTTAGGACTTTAGTTGGGGACTGTCTCAAAAAGGGAAGTGTTTCATTCTGAACGGCGACCTTGTCCCGCGAAGGTCGCCAGGAAAGATCTAATACTCTTCAACGATCACAATAGACTTGTAGCCATTCTGAATCGCTTGCTGCCCGTTAGCTTGTAAAACAGGCTCACCGGTGCGGCTGTCTAAGACCGGCGTTTCGCCTTTGCCAGCGTCAACAACAGCTGTGTGAATTTGCTGGATCGTATTTTTATGAACCCGAACGCAACCCGAAGAAGCCCTATGCCCTAATGCGTTTTCGCCAGCCGCCTCTCCACCCTTAAGATCTGGTGGAACTTGATGAACCGCTAAGCCGCGTTTGTCGTTAAAAAACATGGCGTAAGGCATATGGAAATTATTTTCGCCGGATTGATAGTTTGCTTCTTCAACTCGCTTGATCGTATAAACACCACGAGTTGTATGTCTCCAGTGTGAATGAGTCGCCCCGCGACCAAACTTGCGGAAGAAACCAGCAAAGCCACTGACATATTCCAAAGTCTCAACGCCAGTAGAAACCTTGGTTGTTAAAACCAGCTGCCCGTTGGTGTACATTCTTAATGTCTGCGCGCCAGGCCCTTTATCTTTTTTATTGATCACAATAACATTTGTATAAGCTTTTAAGGGTGATGTTCCATTCAAATAGGCTTCTTCATTAAAGATCTGCCCGACGGGCGCCTCATAAGAATCTTCAACCATTAATTTTTCTTTTGTCTCTTCCACGCTTAAAGCAAATGAAGGAACCGCCAGTAACGACAAGGTGGCAAATGATATTAACGCGGACAACACTTTCATAATCTCTCCCAGAGAAAAATAATTGATCTTATATTTTTTCGACCATTAGTTCGATGGTGGGATATTAAGAGATCGTGCAAAAACTTTCGCCTGTTAGTTTTCTGTACAGGTCATTCTTACAAACTTCGCCCTCAAAGAAAAAGGGAGCCTTTTGAGCTCCCTTTAAATCGTTTTAAAGCTTCAATTTATCGTCAGATCACCCGTCGACGAAAGCCTTCAGCTTGCCGCTGCGGCTAGGGTGCCGAAGCTTGCGGAGCGCTTTAGCCTCAATTTGACGAATCCGCTCACGAGTGACGTTAAAATCCTGTCCCACTTCTTCCAAAGTGTGATCGGATTCTTCACCAATACCGAAACGCATGCGAAGAACTTTTTCTTCACGTGGAGTCAGTGTTGATAAAACACGACGAGTTTGCTCCGCCAAGTTTAAGTTCACAATCGCTTCCGCCGGATTGATCACTTTTTTATCTTCAATAAAATCCCCTAAGTGAGAATCCTCTTCTTCACCAACTGGAGTTTCCAAAGAAATAGGCTCTTTGGCGATTTTCATGACCTTGCGGACTTTATCCACGGGCATGTCCATCTTTTCAGCGATCTCTTCAGGAATTGGCTCACGACCTAATTCTTGAATTAAACTTCGCTGAGTGCGAGCAAACTTATTAATGGTCTCGATCATATGAACAGGAATGCGAATCGTTCGCGCCTGATCAGCAATAGCCCGAGTGATCGCCTGACGAATCCACCAAGTGGCGTACGTTGAAAATTTGTAACCTCGACGATACTCAAACTTATCAACGGCTTTCATCAAACCGATGTTACCTTCTTGAATCAGATCCAAGAACTGCAAACCACGGTTGGTGTATTTTTTGGCGATCGAAACCACCAGTCGTAAATTGGCTTCAACCAATTCAGACTTCGCGATATCGGCTTCGCGCTCACCTTTCCAGATGGCCGTGTAAGTTTCTTGAATCCATCGGAAATTCATTTCAGTTTCAGCGTTTAAACGGAACAAGCGCTTTTCAGCATCCTGAGCATTCACCGCATAAGATTTAAATTTGTTGTAATTTAAACCCGTATCACGAGTCATACGAGTCAGTTCTTTTTCATTCTGATCGACCGTCTTCATGCGCTCCATCATCGAAGCCACGTCTTTAGAAAGAGTGCGTTCCACACCCTCTTTGATGCGCTTACGTAATGTCGCCATACGATTCAC
>JAYWEQ010000012.1:0-4344 GCA_043779185.1 Pseudobdellovibrionaceae bacterium | reverse complement strand
TTTATCAGCACGGCGATACTGCCGATCATGCCTATCAAGCATTTTTATGGTCTCTCAGAGGTGTTGAACTTGGTGATGCCACTCAAAAGTGGCTTCTTGGAGCTTCCTTGGACCGTTACTTAGTCCGAGTTGGCAAAAAACAACTTTTTGCCACTCAGTACTCTAGACCCTTGAATGAATCATGTTGGTGTATCGAACAAGTTGAATCATCCTTCAGCGAAGAACGAAGAGTTGAGTCTACGAACAAAACTCTAGATCATGCGATTTCAAAGTTGAAAGAAATGAATACAGCTAATTCTATTTCGGTCTGTAAAAATATAAAATTTTGTAAAAGCTCCCTGAAGGATTCGCCGAAGGGCACGGTTCCAGGGTTTTGGTAATTTAATGGTTTGAACCCTTGTCATTGTTATGATTGGCGCTCGGTTTTTTTACTGTCGCCATTTTTCAATTCTGGCTCTAAAAAATCAGGTGATCGGCTGAGTTCGCATTTCCGGCCATCGCCGATCAAAGAGCAGCATTTTTAGACTTATAGCGCGTTCACTAATACTTTCGAAAAGTGGACATACTGAGGTTCTGTGAGCGTCTGTAATCCAAAGCAGCTCGATTTTTTAGACTCCTGGGATCCATCTTTGTAGAGAATGACATCCATTCTTGCACGGTAGCAATCGGTCGGGACTTGTAGCGGCACTGGCAAATTCGCGTACTCATTCAATATGAAATCAAAATCGGCCTTTGTTAGAACTCTTTGACGGCGAATACCTGCGCTCGTAAACATAGTTATTAAAAATTTTCCATCGCTGTCTTCGATCTTAAACTGCGACACCAAGTCGCCATAGATCGTCATAGCTTCGATTTTTTGTTTGGTGCTGGCCAATTTTCTTTTGGAACTTACCTTCGCAAATACACCGATAGAAAATATTAATATAAAACCAGAGAATAAAATCTTCTTCACCTTGCACCTCGCTGCTGACTATTTGGCTGGACCGAACATTCTTTGCACGTGGATGCTATCGTGTTATTGATGCTGCAATAAACACGATCCTGCAAAGTAGGTGGACAACCCATTTGAGATCTTATCTTTGGCTGCATTAAAATGATGTCATTAGCTCTTGCCTCTTGTGCCGGATGCGGATCCAGCGACGTATTCATGCCAGCTATCGCGGCCGACGAAGCTGCGCTTTGACACATACCACGCCAGATATTTGAATACCCAATTCTCTTCTGCTGAACAGTCAGTTGTGGGTGATTTTTTTCCATGTAGTCCGGCAGTATCTCCGCGGCCATCCAATCTGCGAATGACTCTGTGATTTGATCGTTTTGGCAAAACAGCGGGTCTTTGTTTACTGGTATGTTACTTTGTGCCACCTGAGCACCACCATATCCGTTTTGCTGTACTTGACCTTGGAAAATTGCATGCACAGATTTATCTGACCGAAGGCACACGATGACACCATTAAATGGAAACTCTTGCTCTGCTTTAGCTCTGTCCAAATTTGATTTGTATTTGAAAGCAAAATCCGACGGTCCTCTAGTAATCCCACAAGGGTCAATGCTATGAGAAAGTTCATGGGCAATCACGAATGCAAGTTGATATTCACTGGTATTTTGAACTCCCATTCCCAGGCAGTACTTGAAAGTATTCTGAGCAGGGTTATAAAATGCGTTAGAAACAAGAATGCCTGGGATACTGTTCTCGCCACCATAATCTTTTGAGCAATCAGAGCCAACATATTGAATAACTTTAATTTTATCTTTTAAAGAATCGCGAAGCGCGGGGTCTGTAACCATCAGATCAATCTTTGCAAGAATCATCGACTTTACCTGCGGAAAGATGGTATTTTGGATTTTCTTGTTAGTTGCGACTTCATTCAAACTACCTCTCAGGTCCGCCGTAAGGCCATCTTGAACTTTTTTGAAAAGCGGAGAGTCCGTGACGTAGGTCGTATCGGAAATTGATCGACTACTATACTTTTCACGATTCATCTGTTCATAGGGATTGAACTGCTGATTGGCCAAAATATCTGCAGTTGCATCTGCCATAAGATTTAAACATTCCGCATTCGGCTTTTTGTCTGCAGCCTGGCATTGTGGACTTTCCGAAAGTCCGGTTGCTGATAACACGCTTTTTCTGAAATAGACATTATCTGGATCTAAAAGAATTTTAGAAAATTCTATTTTGGATTTTTCTATCATTTTTTTTTGGATATCTGACGATTTGTTTGAAAGGTAACTGGTATTTGTAGCTGTACCTGTGCCATCATCGTAGCTGCCTGGGGCACATGTTAACCTATGTAGGTCATTGCAGACTTCATCACTGCCTGCGACCGCCTTGAGACTTAAAATACAAAATATAAATAGGCCGAAAAACTTAACTTTTTCCATAGGATTTAGTATATCGAACAATCGGCGATCTTAAAAATCAGCACTTTATTCATTATAAAATCTGGACATCCGACGAGTCGTGGATTTACGCAATAATCTAATTTCCAAATGCCAAGCTGGTAGAGAACGCTCCACATACTATTTTAGTTCTTAAATCAAGGTTTGCAGGAACATGCCAGGGCCTTGAATCAAAAATAGCCCGCCTGCTGGTTTATCCCCCAATAATTGATCCGCGTGGAAGGGCTCTATAACTCTATGAAATACCTAGATAATTTAGACTCTTAAGTTCTCCAATTGAAACATTTTATTATATCAATATTGACATATCAATATACATATGTCAATATTGATATATGTGGTCAGTTGAATTCGAAAGCACTGCAGTTGAGAAAGAAATTACTGCACTTATAAAATCTAAAAAACTGACCTTTGAAGATCAAGCGATTATTCATGCTTGGATTCAGCAAATTTCTGCTCACGGGCCGGAATCTATTCGTGGTGATTTTAAATGGGCAGATCATGCTTTGCAAGGCGAATGGGCCAGTTACAGATCTTCAGCATTTTCAAATCGCGGAAGAATCATTTATCGCATTGTTGATAAAAAAGTAGTTATTAAAATTGCTCGAATTACTGATGAACATGACTACAAGAAAGGTCGTAAAAAATGAAAAAGTTGACTAAAAAATCTACTGATATTTTCAAGGCAGCTAAAACAACGGGTGACCTTATCAAAGCTTTTCGCGCCAATTTTGCTATTAAACAAGATGATATGGCTCATGCGTGTAAGATTTCACAGGCTAATTTTTCTGCAATAGAAAAAAATCGTCGGGAAGTTGGTCCGCGTATCGCTCTAAAACTTGCTGCCTTTATGGGACTAAGCCCTGACGTTGTACTTTATCCGAATGGATATGAAGAAGAGCCTGAATACAAAGAAGTGCGTGAACGATTTGCGTCTCTTGTTCCTGTTGCGGCCAAAGGGCGCAGTTTATAACATTTGATTCCTAGAAACCAAAAAACCAGTCAAGGGCTCGAAGATGATTCGGGCTTTTTTGAAGCGCCTCGCACCTAGAGCTCGCTTATTTTAATTTTCGTTTCCAGACACTGGCTTTGGTGATAATATATTCAAATTTTCTTCGGTGCTCTCGGATCATAAATGGTAATTCTTCTTCGTGAATTAATTCAAATTCAGTCAAAACCTTTTGGACGTCTTGCAAACCTTTCAGCCATTTAGATTTTGGTGTGTACTCTTCAAGCCAACTAAAAGGCGTTGTCATCACTAATACGCCGCCGGGTCTAACTAAGGCATTCACACCTTGCATTCGCTCTAAACAAATTAATGGTTCAGGCAATCGACATAAAACATTTGCTAAAAGAACTGCATCAAAGTGATTTAAATTCGATGGCAACGCGCAAGCATCGCCCTGTTGAAAGTGCAAACGACGGACATCAATTTTTGGATCAACGACAGTCGTCAGCTCAAGACCTTCAGAGCCAGAGTCTTTACGCCAATAATTGAGCTGTTGAGATTCTTTTAATTTTTGAGTGCAATCAATAAACTCACGGCTGTAATCAATACCAATCACCTTTTTAAAATCTTTAGCCATTTCAAAAGTGGATCGGCCTACAGCGCAACCTAAATCTAAGGCGGTCTCAAATCCAGATGAGTATTTTTTAATCAGCTCAGCGCATTTCAAAGGCAGATGAACCACTTCGGGTCTGGCTTGTTTTGAAAAGGGAATTTCGCTCCAAATTTCTTTTTCTGATCCCCAGTGCATTAAAAGATATCGATCCAACATTTCTTTTGTTTCGTAGTTCGCCGATCCTACAGTTTTAGAAGGTTTATTTTTAGAAGATGAAGTGGCGTCTTCATGACAAGCGATACGAAAGCCTGCATGTTGAAAAAAATGGGGCCTAAAATGATATCGTGCCCAGACACTTGCAAGATCTCCGGTGCTAGCAAAT
>JAYWEQ010000011.1:0-5605 GCA_043779185.1 Pseudobdellovibrionaceae bacterium | reverse complement strand
AGTTGGCGCTGGAGTTGGCGCTGGAGTTGGCGCTGGAGTTGGCGCTGGAGTTGGCGCTGGAGTTGGCGCTGGAGTTGGCGCTGTAGTTGGCGCTGGAGTTGGCGCTGGAGTTGGCGCTAGAGTTGGCGCTGGAGTTGGCGCTGGAGTTGGCGCTGGAGTTGGCGCTGGAGTTGGCGCTGGAGTTAACTCGGAGTGGTGCACGCACTTATTGTGGCCATCGTCTTCATCTTCATCGTCGTGATCAAAAATGTGCTTCCAAAACTCTTTCCAATCATTTTTCCAGTCTTCGCGGTGATGATGGCCAGGGCCTTCATCTTCGTCTTCATCAGAATCTTCATTGGAACATTTTAAATCTCTCCAAGTTAATAAAGCTCGAACCGAAGGATAAAAAACACAGCCGCCATGAGCGGGATATTTGAAACTCGATTTCGCAAGATCAACCGCAATTTTCAATCGAGCATGTGTAATTTTCGAAGGCAAAGGTGGATTGACGGGCAGAATTGTATTCTTTGACCCTAAACTGCACGAGTGCCCATGGGGATCGGTGATATGAGTTTTATTTTCATCAAAAGTCAGCCGAAATCCAGAAATACCATCCGCATGAGGAATTTCAAAAGAGCCATCCTCCTGATGAATTGAAGCCTTTTGCCAAGGACTGCCGGACCTTTGAAACTCGATTTTTAAAATTCGCAAATCGATATCGTGATGATGACCGCCCGAAATCGAAAGGTCCTGTTTTACATTCAGTGAGGCATCGGCATTCATAGGAATGCGAAGGCTTGCTGGTGAAGATTCGCCGGCCGCGCTGATTTTTTCGCCGCAGCTAAAAAATAGTGCCGTCAGAAATGCAAAAAATAAATGACTGATGAGGTTCGATTTCATAAGGTCTCTTTCTATAAAAAATGGATACAATTCCCTTTCCACTGTACATGTCTTGGCGAAAAATTTGAATGGGTATTCACTTGAAAATGACATACTGAACCAAGCGCCAGGGACTTTGATCTTGGTCGGCAAAAATAAAAAAAGGCAAAGGGTTGAGAAAAACCCCGCTCTTTTTGGAATTTGTGGGGAAGGGGGGCTCATTAGATTTGAGGGGTCCTAATGCAACCCCATCTGTTCAGCGGCTAAAAGATTATGGGTCCGGCACAGCAAACGCAGGTTTTCAGGCGAGCTTGTTCCTCCCCAACGCACGGGGATCACATGATCAATCTGAATTTGAAACTGAGATCCGCAGTGGCTTCCATCAGGGCTTTCGTATTGGCAGCAGCCTTTTGCTTCTAAGTAAAGTTTCCTTTTCAGATGCATTGGAATATTAGGCCGCTTTTTATTTACAGTCATTTTTTCTGTTAACTCCGTAGCGGAACCAACTGGTGGTTTATTCTTTGAATCAGAACTTGCTTCAATTTGACTTTTGGTTGGAATTTTAATTTCATCTGGCTTCCCAAGTTTTGATTGGTTGAATTTTCTAGCCAGTACAGAAATAACTTCAGCCAGAGATCCCGTGTGAGCAATATGGGACAGCAAGCTTTTTGCTTTCTTAAGCTCTTCAAATTGCTCTTTGGTAAAAGTTATTTCAAGGCGGACGGATTCGTCTTTTTGCGGGCGCACAATTTCTTGGACTTTCAAAGGCAGATCAAATTCTTTGGCCAGAACTTGCCTAGATTCAAAGCCGTTGCAGTTTTCAAGCTTTTCTAAGATTTCTTGAGTTTTGATTTCGGAAACAAAATCACCTTTCTTAGCTTCTGACTCTAGACACTTTTGCAGCAAAACCGCTTGCGATAAATTGAGAGTTCCTGCTTTTAGTCTGTCTGCGACTTCGGGAACTTTTCTTAAAAGCTTCGCTGCATTAATTCGGCGCAAAGCCGAGGGTTCCGAGTAACCATATTTTTTAGTCATCATTGTGTACATGCTATCAAAGCCCACCTCGGCACAAAGCTTACGATCCATAATTTCTAGAATGTGAGTTAAAACTAGATGCATAATCTTACGTTCAGTTTGAACTAAATTTTCAGTTCTAAAAAGAAGCTCGTCGTTTGAAATATATTTCAGGTTTATATTTTCGTCCGTCCATTTTGATTCCAATTCAACTAAAGTTGATTGCATCTAAGTCTCCTTTTGAAAAGATGAAATGAGCATAACATGGAATTTTAAGACTTATTTTTAGGTTTTTTTATTTCTGATTTAATAATTACAAAGCGTAAAAATTGATCTCCTCGTGCTGCCACAAATCGCTTCTAATCAGCTTCAAGAAAATAAACATCACCGGGATCAAGAATTTTATTATATTCAAACAGTATCCTGATTAAGATATCAAAAATCACCAGCAAGAAGTATTTTTAAAAAACTGTAAAATTTTAAATAAATAACGCAATCAATAACCGCTGCGGAGCCCGAAACAACCAGTACTCTTTTTCGAGCCATGACTCATACGCCGCATTGAGGGGCAATAATTTTTTTCTACGAGTTGCAATAAGTGAAACTGCGAACTCAATCCCTGAATAAAGGGATTCGCCTCATCAGCTTTTGAAAAACTGAATGACGAAGCAAACAATCTGTCTCGTAAAAAGCAGAGGCCAGCTCTCTGGGTAATCCCCCAACAGAGACCGCCGATGTCCCCAATTGCTAGAAAATTCAAAGATCCTCAAAAACTATCCTCAAGGGCCGTTTAAAAGTCAGTCATTTTCATGGCACCGAATTGCAAGAAAATCTTTGCTGTGACCGGGTCAACGCCATAAGCATTTTGGAAGCTTAAAGGCAAAAAGTCTTTTGTCAGGGAGGCACCCGCACCCAGTTCACCAAACCCAAAATGTGCTAATTGATGAGTGTAGCCCAGCGTTGCCGCCGTCACCCAGCGGGGGTCATTCGGATCAGGCAAGTTGATTTGAAGTTCGCTCGGAGTCCTCTGTAGGACTTCGATCCGGCTCCAAATATTTTTAATGTCTTTGTGAAACCAAAACTCTTCAGCAAAAGAATTCAGCGCCGAGGCGTTGTCATAATTATTAATTAAGCCCCAAATAAAAGCGTTGTGAACTCGCCAGCCGTCAATTACTGGTTCCCTTCATTTTTGAGAGACTTAAATAAGTGCATTATTCCCTAAAGCTTGTCGGATTTCTTCTAGGTCTTTTGGCTTGAGACAGCCATAGTCATTCAATATTTTAAGATTAGCTCGCAGATCTGCGGGATCAAGTTTATCGGCTTTCCTTAGATCAGCGCGGGAAATAGGCCCGTAACGCAACTCGAACCTTTTTACTAAAAGTGCCCTAACAAATTTCTTCCAGCTCTTGCGATCATTTAAGCCAAGAAGCGTTGCCCACTCGGCGCGCTCGTAAGAATTCAAAAGGTACTTTCCGACTTGTTCAGCAGAGTACTGAGCTTGCTTAGATTGGTCGCTATAAACACTAAGAGCAAACTCTTCCAGCTCATCTGAATTTGCGTAAAGGTTGTAGTGGTTAACTGCAACAGATCTGAAGTTGCTTGGGGCCCCTGGTTCTTTGCGATAGTCATATGACTTGCCCTCATTCAATACGTAACCAACCACTCCATCCGAACGAACTTTTTTAGGATCGCCGAGATGATCAGCCTTGAATTTGGTGAGGAACGATAAGGCACTGTCTTTGTCCTTAGCGGCATCCTCTTCGTCATCACACTGATTGCACGAGAGTTGATCGTCAGGAATCCACCTGAGTCGGTCTTTAGAAAACTCAACCAACTTAAACTCTTCAAACGTAAGCGGAGTAAAGTATACGTTTCGACCAGCGCGTACTTTCATTATCACATATCCTCAAGCAACAAAGCGATTCGTTGCTTAACACCTGGAGCCTTCTCGGTCTCAAGCATCTTTTTAAAAAGATCCTTTAGCTCAAGATGCTCTTCATCATCTCGATCATAATATTCGAAAAGGCCCATAAAGGCGCTTTCACGCATGAGTGGCGACTCGTAGCTGATGAAGGCTTTGATTAGCGACAAATAGTCTTCGTTATGAGTATAGCTTAACGCCAACAGTGCATTCGCTCGAGCAAGAGGCGTAAGCTTATCATCGACAACAAGTGCTTCAACCAGTTCTGGTAATTCCTGTGCAGCCATTGCGAGCGTATCCTCGTTGATGAACTCATACTTTTTTCTGAATCTTTCCTCAGCCCGCTCAATTGTCTTTTCTTTCAGCTGGGACTCGATGCATAAGCGCAAAAATTTCCTGAGGAGATCGGTGTCTTGTTTCGGTGTTGAATGGCTATTGACGAACTCAACGATGGTTTCGTTTTCGACCTTAAGTAGTCTGAGTTCGATCTTCGGGTTCACTCCAGGGAACAACGACTTCATGGTTTTTAAGACGAAACAAAGCATCTCCAGTTTGATCGCTGGAACAGAGGTGCGAGTTTCCTTTGAGCTTCTCCTTAATTTCTTCAGGTCGTAGTTGATCAAAGTTTGCGCAGAGATATGAAAATCCCGGCGCAGATCTTCGTCCGAAAATCCAAAGCTTCTAATTTCTTTAAGTGCGTCACGATTCATATCGATCTCCAGCATCTCTATCGGCTCTATAAATAATAACCTTAAATGGAATAAAATGCAAATTTAGTAATTCTATTTTGTAACTATCATTAAGCTATTAATTTCAAGTACTTAGATCTGGCTAGGCTGAAATCCCGAACAGGGCCGATGAACCGTCTCAAAATGAAATGAATAAAATCTCACCCAGAATACGCTGGAAGAGCAGGCAAGTGCCGACATTCACTTTCTCAGATAAAAAACAAATTTGAAATCATAGTCGTATGGTTAGGCTAGGGGAACGGTTTGTGATGATAATTACAATAATTTTTATTCATTTGTAAATTCGGCGAGCTGTCATCCAACGGTAGGATGTTCGCAGAGCGGTGGTTTGCAAAGCGCAGGTATTGATTATTCCAGAAATTCATACGGGTATCTTTATGCCTCCTGCTGGGTCATCAGCTGTGGTGACGGGCAACCTAAGCGTGAGGTGACTGGCGCCTGGCTGCTACTTTGCTCGCCAAATGCGTTCACAAGCGCGCCTGCGGCCGCGAACTTTGAGTCTACAATTAATATGTATGGTTCTGTTATCCAGTCCGACAAAAAAGTGATTGGTGAAATAATACCGATCGTCGCAGCGCCATTTTCTTTGACCTATTTTTCAGATCGCACGCAAGGACGAATCGGTAATTACAAATTCAAATCAATCATTACTGGTGCCGAGATAGCAGACCACTGTATGGCCAGTCTTAAGCTCGTAACTCTTAACTTTAAAATCAAGCATTTGACTCTCCCATCATTTTTAAAAGATCCCTACCGCTTGGTAGATTTTGTTTTTCTAGCGACCGCCTTTTAGACTTAGACTCTATCCAGCTGATGAGATCTTTTTTGCTGACGACCCATTTCTTTTTCACGCCAATATTGTGGGCTGGAAAATGAGGATCAGATTCAATCAGCTTGTAAATCGTCCAAACCGAAATCCCTAGCATCAAAGCCGCCTCCTTTACGTTTAGAAATTCAAATTCTTTGGCTATTTCTTGTGGCCTACAGGCCGAAGCTTGTGCAGTCAAAATTTCCTCCTAAGGTGGAATGATATTGGCGGCCGTGTCGATTTGCGGCCCCC
>JAYWEQ010000010.1:0-26814 GCA_043779185.1 Pseudobdellovibrionaceae bacterium | reverse complement strand
TTCTACAAATCAAGTTTTTGCCGTCAGATTAGCGTTTTCATAAGTATACCTTAGTCAGACCTAAGGGCTACGAGCGGTTTAATTTAGAGGATGAAGTTTTTATCAGTTTTTTTTGTTAGCTCTTTAATAGATTGAGAATTTTAGCAGCATGCGTTACGAACACGAACCCTAAACGCTATAGATCTTAACCGGAGAAAAAATGTTTAATCGCGCAAGCAGCCTAGTCATCAGTGTTATCTTTATCTTAAGTCCCTCTCATTATGCTTGGGCAGTTAATCGCGGTGGCTCTGGCCCGACGACTTCTTCAAGTAACAATGGCCAACCCGGCTGCCAAAACGGATGCACGGGAAATAGTGGCAACGGCGTAGGCAACACTGGCCCAGGAAATCAAGGCAACACCGGTGGCAACGGAAACGCAGGCGGAAGTGTCGGCGGATCTAGCTCTTCTGGTGGCAATAACGGGTCTTCTTCTAGCTCATCTTCTGGTGGAAACAGTTCTTCTGGTTCTAACAGCTCTTCTGGCGGACACAGCTCTTCCGGCGGCAATAACGGATCGTCTTCTAGCTCATCTTCTAGCTCATCTTCTGGTGGAAACAGTTCTTCTGGTTCTAACAGCTCTTCTGGCGGACACAGCTCTTCCGGCGGCAATAACGGATCATCTTCTAGCTCATCTTCTGGTTCTAACAGTTCTTCTGGCGGCAACAACGGTTCTTCTTCCGGCGGCAACAACGGTTCTTCTTCCGGCGGCAACAACGGTTCTTCTTCCGGTGGTAACAACGGTTCTTCTTCCGGTGGTAACAACGGTTCTTCTTCCGGTGGTAACAACGGTTCTTCTTCTGGCTCATCTTCTGGATCAAACAGCTCTTCTGGATCAAGCAGCTCATCATCTGGTGGCGACAACGGCTCGTCTTCTAGTTCTTCTGGCGGTGATAACGGATCTTCGTCTTCTAGTAGTTCATCTTCTGGTGGCGACAACGGATCATCTTCTAGTAGTTCATCTTCTGGCGGCGATAACGGATCTTCATCTTCTAGTAGCTCATCTTCTGGTGGCGGCGAAACCCCTCCTAAAGATCCACCACCTAAGGACACACCTCCAAAAGATGCACCTCCTAAAGAGGCGCCGGTCGCTCCAATTAAACAAAAGAAGCAAGCTGAGCTTAAGTTTAAATGGACTCCAGCTTTCTACTTAGATTTCGACATGGGTATGAGGGTGACTAACTTGACACTTCAAGATCCAACGAAGGCGAAGCACGATTCTGGAACTGAAAATGCTTTAGTGATCGACGATTATAGGAACGGTTTCCGAGTTGAAAAATACAACGCTCTTGAGGGCGGTCTCGGTCTCTCTGGTCACTGGTGGTATGACAACGCGAGCGGATTACAGAAAATATTCTTCGCTTATGTTGGTTTGATCCCGATCAAAGGAACAAAAACTTATTCTTCACAGTTTGTAACGACAAAAGCAAAAATCAATTCGCTTCCACGGATGACTCGTCCTCCAGCGAAGGCTCAAGAGTTGAACGCTTGGACTGTTGGCGACAGCATCACGTACATGACTTCGGGTGGAATTGTTTCCTTCTTGGGTGCGGGATTCGGCCCACTTTCTGAAGGCGGAACAGCGGTTTCTAAAGGAACTTGGTCCGTTTTTGTTCAAAAAACAGATGCGGCTACGGCGTATGTCAAAATCACCAAGGGAGATTTAAAATCTTTTGCGATCGACAGTCGTGCAGGACTTGTCTCTGTCGGAACTTCACGCTTTAGCAACCTTGATCACGGATTTTCATTCTTGATCAACATCGGTTCTGACAAAGGTCAAAAAGCTTTCGAAGATCTTGTCCGAGGAAACGTGGCCGGTGTTCAGAACCTTGTTAAAAATAATATCGCCGTCAGAACTGTTGAGTCTTTCTCGATCCAGGAAAAAGGTAAATTCTTGAATCTGTTCGTAGGTATTCCAATCCTTCTTAACAGCACTTTCAGTGCGGGAACGATTCAGAATGTCACGAAATCAGATTTGAAAATTGATAACTCAAAGATTTCAGTCGACTACGGTATTTACACTCGTGAAGCAAAGACTCGTGTTTTAGATACGCATACTTTTAGAACAAGCGTGTTTTACGGTGCTGATTACACGATTACAAATGCCAACGGCTCAGGACGAAGTATTTTTGGTAAGTACAGTATTGATCTGGCTGATGAAAATGCATCGACCAATGACGTCCGTCGCTTCCTGTCTGAGATGGTCAGCAAAACGGGCATGAGTCAGGTGATGGCTCAAGTTCCAAAAGCCGGTGACCTTGATTATGCAGGCGCGCACATTGATTTCACGATTTCACAAGATCAGACTTTGACGATGATTAAAGCAGCCACTTCTATGACCAAGGATGCCTTTATCAACTCGCAAATGAAGAGTGTTCGAAGCTATGTTAACTCAGGCAGCGACGCTTGGAATCTTTGCACGCAAGCTCAAGGCTTCACAAATGATTGCGGAAATCGCCTAATGATCGCTTCAGAAAATAACTTTGGCGATATGTACGATGCTCTTGTGAAAATGAAAAAACAGCTTTGGAAAGATCCAGCTCAATTTACGAAAGCTTATGCTGAACTAGGAAAAGCGATAGCTACAAATGCTTTTGCCTTGCAGTCAGCGATCCGATTAGCTGGAGAAGGTGTTGAAGTTTATTACCGTGTTGATGGCGCCCGAGTTTCATTGTTCGAAAAATATATGAAGACGGGTCCTCAAGGTCAGATCAATACAGTGACTCAGCCTGGAGAGTTGCCTCCAAGTTTTATCCCTAACACGGGAGCTGATCGACAAAAAGGGCTTGTGTTTATGCCTAACCAACCGATCTACACGCCAGTTAATCAGTAAAAAACGTTTGGCTGGAAGTAGTCCAGCCTTAGTCTAGTCCAAAAAAAGGGAGAACTTGTTCTCCCTTTTTATTTTTGAAAGTATATTTAAAGGAAATATCAAAAGGATCTTTGTGACGACGAAATCACCTCCAGCATCGGCCACTCACGGTAGCATCGTTTTTATCGGGCTGAGCGCTTTTTTGTTGAGCCTCTTTTCGGTCAAATATTTCGGCCTGTTTAGCAACGTCGCAGACCAGGCTCTGTATGTGAGTTTAAGCACAGCGGCCATCATCTTCCTTTTTGAGTTTGTCTTCTTTAAAACCTATCGCAGGCCCTCGACAGGGCTTAATTTTGAATCGTCGAACCCGTCTTTGCTAAGGACTTTTATTAAATTTTTGGGCCTGTTGGGTTCGCTGGGGTTTGTTGCTTTTCTTTACTGGTTATTTCCAGAATACCACGGGGATTTTTATAACCAGTACTATGCGATGCTAAGCCGGATTCTTCCTTTTTTCCTACTGCTGGCGCTGCCCTACATCTATTTTGTCGACCGATACCAAGTCGAGCCCATCGATTCCTACTATCAAGTGGGTCAGATATGCCTTTTTAATTTTGAAAAAGTTGATTGGCGCTCCTTAAAAAATCACTTTTTAGGCTGGCTGATCAAAGGATTTTTTCTGCCCCTCATGTTCACGTACTTGTCTCAAGACCTTAATCACTTTAATAGCGTTGATTTTTCAAAGATGAATGATTTTAAATCTTATTTCGATTTCCTGTATGACTTAATTTTTACAATTGATGTCGGAATTGTTTCGATTGGTTACATGATGTCGTTCAGGCTGACCGACACCCATCTAAGATCAGCAGAGCCTACATCTTTGGGTTGGTTTGTGGCGCTTTTTTGTTACCAACCCTTTTGGTCCTTATTCAGCCGACAATATATCGATTATGACAACCACAAAGGTTGGGCCACTTGGTTTGTGAACAGTCCCTTGATGTATGAAATATGGGGCTGTGTGATTCTGTTCTTATTTTCGATTTATGTTTGGGCCTCTCTGAATTTCGGGTGTCGATTTTCGAACCTGACCCATCGGGGGATTTTAACGAATGGCCCTTACCGATGGACAAAGCACCCGGCCTATCTTTCAAAATGCACCGCCTGGTGGCTGATCAGCATGCCCTTTTTAGTCAGCGAAAGCTGGACCGATTCTTTGCGACGGTCAGTCCTCTTGCTATTTCTGAATGGAGTTTATTTCTTGCGGGCTCGCACCGAGGAAAGACATCTTTCCCAAGATCCCGTTTATTCGCAGTATGCGGAGTGGGTTCAGGAGAATGGCATTTGCTCGAAACTTAAGATCGCCCTTTTCTTTCGTTAGTAATTCTTTGGATGGCTCGTATTACCTGGGTAGTTACACTTCAGCTTATGACCAGCAAATTTTGGCTAATTAATCATTTCTTAGACAATTAAAGCATTCAGGATCAAATTCAGCACTGTCTCATTATGGCACTATTTTGGCATCAAGAGAGCCTATTAAACTGCGTAATAACTTGTAGAAACTTTTTAGGAGCATCTTATGAAAAACATATCGGCCTTAGCATCCATCTTATTATTAGGTAGCCTTGCAACAGCAGGAAATTCGAACTTAGATTTAAACAGAGGATCTGTTTTATTTTGTCGTGGCCAAGTAGGCGAAGTCAATCGAGTAGGTCTTCAAGCTCAGATTTCAACGAAAAGACTGTCTGATGGAGGCCTCGAAATGGTTGTGGCATCAGGATTGGCTGAGTGCACGAAAGATCAAAACGGTAGCAAATCTTGGACGCCAATGACAAAGGCAGAATCTAAGAATGATTTTGGTCAACTTAAATTCAGTGACCTCCGGCTTTTGATCACGACCGATGAGGGTGATCTAATTTCAAGCACCGATATGAAGATCCAAGATTCTCAGGTGATTCGCATTCCATCAGCAATCGTTAAAAAAATGAATGGTCAATTGATCACTGTTGGAGCCGTTGGGATGCAAAAGATGTTGATTAATGGCGCTGTCGTAGATACAATTCCTGTTTTTTTTGGAACATTTTTAATCAGTAAGTATTAAAATTTAAAATGACCCACTTCCTGTTTCTTGCACTGCTATTGATATCCCACTTAGCTTTTGCTGAAAGCTCTTCGCATCTTGGCTTTTATCCGCTCTCTCATTTAAGCATTCCGCCCCAAGTTCGTGGGGCGGCGGCTTCAGTCTTCCAAGTCCTTGTTCCGAGCCCTGAGGGAAAATCTTTAAACACTTTCCAACTTCCTTCCCCTAAATTTACTGAATTAAAAAAGCGCTTTCAAAATTATAAAAATATGAGCATCACCTCACGGAAAATGATTGCGGCCCAAATTGATTTTTGTGAACAGCAGAGCCTAAAATCTTGCAATATCTACTTGAACGCCCACGCCGCCACGGGGTTTAGTATGAATGGAATTTTTTGGACTAATGCCCATGTCGTAGAATCTTATTTTGATCAATTAAAGGATCTCCAAGGACCGCTTTTGATTTTTATTTTTAATCAAAACAATGAGCTGATTTTAAATCCCTTGATGGATCCGGTTTTTTTACAAAAACTTCCAGCCATGAATGAGCGCGCCCAGCAGCGAGGCACTTTTTATTCTGAAGAAACAGATTTTGTTGGCTTTAGACTTCCCAAATTAATCGCGCCTTCCCTTCGGGCAGCAGCTTTGAATGATTCAATAAAATTATCACACGATCTTTATATGCCAGGTTTTCCAGCTTGCACAAATTGCCACGAGAGCTCTGAAAGCCAAGATTCAAATGACTTGTTAGATCGCTCTCCTTTTCCAAATTCGTCAGGGCATGGACTTCATTTGACCCATGGTCCAATATTAAGTCTTGCGGCTGCTGCAAGTCTTCTAGAAATTCCATTGGACAGCCTGACTCGCCTTGCCGGAAAAGGCTTGATGTTTCTTGAGTCTGATTCAAGGCAAGGAATGAGCGGGGCCCCGATTTTGAATTCACAAGGCCAAGTGATTGGAATTTTTTCTGGCGGAAAGACAAAATATAAAAATGGCACTTTAACCCGAGTCTCTCGTGGCGTCAGAGCGCAACAGCTGCTCAACTAATTTACGATGACATCATTTTTCTGTGGGGATAGTCTTTTAAAATGAAAAAAGTGATTATTGTCGGCGGTGGATTTGCCGGCATCAATGCCGCAAAAGCCCTTGGTGACAAAAAAGAAATCGAAGTTGTTTTGATTGATCGTAGAAATCATCATTTGTTTCAGCCGCTGCTCTATCAAGTCGCTATGGCAGGATTAAGTCCGGCTGAAATTGCTTATCCGATTCGTTCTATACTGACTCGCTTCAAAAACATTCAAGTTTTACTTGGCGAAGTAAAAAGTGTTGATCCCAAAGCCCACAAAATTGAAACTGATTTTGGTTCTATGACTTATGATTACCTGATCCTTGCTTGCGGAGCTAAGCACAGTTATTTCGGTCACCCGGAATGGGAAGATTTTGCGCCGGGCTTAAAAAATCTTGAGCAAGCCACAGAAATTCGCCGTCGCGTTCTAACAGCCTTTGAGATGGCTGAGCGTGAATCCGATCAAGAAAAACGCGGGCAACTTTTAACTTTTGTGATTGTGGGTGGTGGTCCCACTGGGGTCGAGCTTGCCGGCGCGCTGGGTGAGATCAGTCGGTTTACTTTGGGAAAAGATTTTGATCAGATCGATCCCAAAACAACAAGAATTATTTTAATTGAAGGCGGTCCCCGCATCCTCCCTAGTTTTGATGCGAAGTTGTCTCGTCAGGCGCATGAAGACTTAGAAAAATTGGGCGTCACCATTTGGACACAACGATTAGTCACAAAAATTAATTCTGAAGGCGTTAACATCGGCGCTGAATTTATTAAAGCATCGACTGTTTTATGGGCCGCTGGTGTTCAACCGTCGGGACTTAATAAAACTTTAAAAGTTGAACTTGATCCGCAGGGCCGGGTGATGATTGAAAAGGATTTAAGCCTCAGAAATTTCCCTGAAGTCTTCGTCCTTGGAGACCAAGCCCACTTTGCATCTGAGCAAGGTCCCTTGCCAGGCCTTGCCCCCGTGGCCATGCAACAGGGGCAGCATGCCGCTAATAATATTTTGCGAGATCTTCGCGGTGATGTCCGTAAATCTTTTGATTATTTTGATAAAGGTCAGATGGCCACTATCGGGCGAAAAAAAGCCGTCGCGCAATTCAGAAAGCTGCGCTTTTCTGGTTCCATCGCTTGGCTGGCGTGGCTCCTAATTCATGTTTATTATCTGATCGGTTTTAAAAACCGACTTTTTGTTCTTATGGATTGGTTCTGGTCTTACGCCACTTATCAAAAAGGCGCTCGACTTATTGTGAACAAGGATTGGCACAGCTATCGCTTGCCACCGGCGCAGGCACAGGCGCCGATGGACCCAGATAAGAAAGCATAGCGACTTTTGCTTTTCTAAGCTGCTCTTGTTTTTTAAATTTCTTATCTCGGCGCTGCTGATCCGACAGGTTTTCCGCCGGTGGAAATAAACCAAAATTAATATTAGTCGGCTGAAAATGTTTTGCTCGTGTTGGATCAGTGATCGCTTCAAGCAAAGAGCCCATTGCAGAGGCGCGTGGCGGCGGTGAAAATGGCATCCCTTGAATTTTTTGATCCATAAAACGCGCCACTAATATTCCAATCGATGCCGATTCAAAATAACCTTCGACTCCGGTGATTTGTCCGGCAAAGAAAAGCCAAGGATCTTTTTTGCTCGACAGGTCCGAATTTAATTGGGCGGGTGAATTAATAAAAAGATTTCTGTGAATGCTTCCTAACTTAAGAAATTCTGCATTCTCCAGCCCAGGAATCATCCGGAAAACTCGAACTTGTTCGCCGTAAGACATCCGAGTTTGAAAGCCCACCATATTAAAAGCCGTGCCTTCTTTGTTGTCTTGCCTTAGCTGCACAACAGCCCAAGGCTCGCGCCCTTCCCGAGCATTAAACAACCCCACTGGTTTCATAGGACCAAAACGTAAAGTCTGGGGGCCGCGTTCGACCATCACTTCAACGGGCATACAACCTTCAAAGAAAGGCGTCTGTTCAAAATGTTTAGGCTCAATTTTTTTAGCAGCAGCGATTTCTGCAATAAAATTGTTATACTGATCCTTCGTGAATGGGCAGTTGATATAGTCTGGTGTTCCCTTGTCGTAACGATCCGCTTTCCAAGCGATTTCCATATTGATGGAGTCCGTATCAATAATGGGCGCAATAGCATCAAAGAAATAAAGAAATTCATGACCAAAATGTTTTTGCAAATCGGCACTTAAGGCTTCATCGGTTAATGGTCCGGTTGCTAGAACCACCGGGCGCGGAAGGTCCGCTAGTGAAGAAACAACTTCTCGGCGCACTTCAATGCGTGGATGTTTAGAAATAACTTGAGTGATCAGTTCACTGAATTTTTCACGGTCAACCCCTAAGGCTTGTCCGGCAGGCACGGCTGTGTCGCGCGCTGCTTTCATGATTAGCGCTTGCATCTGATCGGCTTCCCACTTCAGCTGACCTGGGGCTGAGTCAGGCCCTAAACTTCCAAATGAGTTTGAACAAACCAGCTCGGCCATATTCGACGTCTTGTGAGCTGGCGTGGGCTTCACACCGCGCATCTCAATTAAAACAACCTGATAGCCCATTTCGGCCAATTGCCACGCACATTCGCTGCCGGCTAAACCTGCGCCCACAACGGTGATGGTTGAATTTTTAGTGAATTCCACGGCGTCTCCTGTTAGATCTTCTAGAACAAATATGAGCGATGATTACGAGTTCAACCCAAAATTTAAGTCCGGTTCGGAAGTCCTACAGAGTCTTTTTGAAAATGGCAAGTCTCCCCTGTCGGAGCAATTCATTCGCTGGAAGATCTGGGCCCGTTGGGCAGATTATGTTGGCGCAAGCCTTGCCAAAGAATGTGAACCCGTCGGTTACTTCCAAGGAACCTTGTTTTTATGGGTTGTGAGCAGTTCTTCCATGCACAACTTGAATTTTTTAAAAGATCAAATCCAGCTGGAAATTAATAAAAAAATTGGTCGGGATTTTGTTAAAAAAATTCGTCTGACCTTAGATCGCAAAGAAGTCCCCACCAATTTTCAGCAGCAAGAAAATTTGCGCAGTTTCGTCTTGCAAAGTCGACCCCAAAAAAAGAGCGAATGATTTCTTGAGCCTTCACCGATGACACACAAGGCCGTTAGGCATTATTGCGAAATTTTTGCAAAATCACTGCCTAAATTGACGTTTTATGCTCATCACCCAAGATGCTTTCTTGCCCATAGCCAATGATTAGAATATTCCCTGATCCTTGATGCAGAGACAGCGCCAAGGGTTCTACCCTCAACAGATGAGATCTTTGATTGCCGCTTTGGGCTTTCTATTGATGGCCATGAATGGTTGTGATGCGATCTATTTTGAAAATGAAAAAGTGGCTCAGCAGTTGCATCAGGATTCTCATAAAGAATTTCGAGTTCTTACACTTAAACACCCTTTAATTTATCAAAAAGGCAGCCACGGAAGCTACTCTGGAATCGATTATGATTTACTCCAGGATTTTGCCCAGTTTTCTGGCTTAACTTTAGTTTTTCTTGTTCGTCCCGATGAAGCTAGTTTAATGGAATCGTTATCTCGTGGTGAGGGAGACATTGTCGCGGCTCGCCTGCGCGGCGAAAACAAAGCCATTGAGGGCTTTCTTGTCGGGCCCGCTTACGAAGAGACCCAAATCAGTTTATTTTGTCGACAAAATTTAAAAGTCGCTCACATCAAGGATCTTGAAGGAAAGTCAGTCGGTCTTTTAGAAAAAGATACGGACTCACAGATGGAAGATCGCCTTCATTTTTTAGCCCCAAAGATGAGCTTACAAAAAATTGTCAATTCCAACGCCCATCAACTTTTGAAACTGACGTCCAAAGGCTCCTTAGACTGTGCTTTTGCAGAGGACCTTGAGGGCAGCTACTTCTTGCGCGCCTTTCCTGATCTTAGCAAAGTCACATCTGTCACCGATCGCTACAGTTTGAATTGGATTTTGCGACCCGGCCAGGCTGACTTACAGAATTCCATGGAGCAATGGTTTCAGCAGGCCAGTCGCCAAGATCAAATTTTACGAATTCAAGATCGCTATAGGACTTTTTTAACATCATTGGATATTCATGATATCAAACGTTTCAAACGCAGCCTTCAGCAGACATTACCAGAGTACGAATATTCGTTTAAAGAGGCCGCTCGCTTTTACAAAATTGATTGGCGCTTGCTAGGGGCCATTGCGTTTCAAGAATCGCAATGGCAGCCTTCGGCGCGAAGCTATACGGGTGTGCGGGGCTTAATGCAATTAACCGAGGACACAGCCAGCCTTGCCGGCTTAACAGACCGCTCTGATCCTACAGAAAGTATCTGGGGAGGCGCTTTTTATTTTAAATATCTTTGGGGCCGGATCCCAAATAATATTCATCCAAGTGACCATTTGGCATTGACGTTAGCCGCCTACAATATGGGCTACGGACATTTGATAGATGCACAAAAGTTAGTAACATCGAAAGGGCGCAATCCTTATTCATGGCGGGATATTAAATCCGTTTTGCCCTTCTTATCAGATCCCGATTATGCCGATGGTCTAGAGCATGGTCCGGCCCGCGGCTTTGAAACTTTGGATTTCGTCGAGCGCGTGCGAGGCTTCCACAATATCTGGACATATCTGGTCACTTCATCTGGACATTGATTAAGACCTTGTTAATCTGAAGCTGCATGAAAACGGCCTTCGCCTATCTCATTATTTGTTTTGGAATTTATGGCTATTTTCTTAATAATCCATTTATTTTAGATGATGAAATTCAGATCCTAGAAAACACCCACATTCAGTCCCTTGAAAATCTTCCGTCTTTTTTTACATCTTCGACCATGGGATCGGGCGGCGGCCAGCAAATGTCGGGCATTTACTATAAACCAATGATGAGCTCGTTTTTTGCTGTGATGTGGAATATTTTTGGCGCAAATCCAGCGGGTTTCCGATGGCCGCTTTTGTTTCTACATTCAATCAGTGCTTTTTTTATTTTTTTGCTTTCCATAAGATTTTTTAAACCCCCCTACCAAAAAGAATGGAGTTTTATTCTTGGTCTTTTTTTTCTCCTTCATCCGATCAATACAGAAGTGGTGCTTTACCTGGCGGATGCACAAGATGTTTTATATATGTTTTTTGGCTTCTTAAGCCTTTTAATTATTTCAAGAGTTAAAACAAATTGGAAACTGGGAATTTTATTAATTTCAACTTTCTGCGCGGGCCTTTTGTCCAAGGAAACGGGCGTTCTGTTTTTAGGAATCAGCACCGTTTATGCGATCCTTTTTGAACGAAAAAAGTGGCCCCTTGTTTTAGGCGCTGCGACTTTTGTTTTTATTTGTTATTTTGCCTTACGAGTTTCGATTGGCATGACTGAAACCCACAGTCCTCAGTTGCTATTTCATAACGCCGAATACTTGACCCGAATTTCAATGCTGCCTTTTATCCTTTATCATTACCTCGAGATCTTCTTTTTTCCCTGGCACTTATCTGTTTCAGCAGACTTTTTATTAACGGAGCTTGGTTTTGAAAACTTTTGGGGGCCTCTTATCGTTGGCCTGCTGGCGATCGCTGCTTTAATAAAAGTGGGCCGATTTTGGTTTCGAAATGGCGAGGGAAAAGAGTTTTCTTTTTATGCGTTTGTTCTTTTACTTTGGTTTCTACTTCACACCCATATCCTTGTTCCATTGGATGGAATTTATGCTGACCGTTGGCTTTACTTAGCAAGCTGGGCCGGATTAAGTTTAATTTTTATGACCCTTCAGCGCTGGCTTTTAGAAAAAAAAATCCAGATGAAGTCCTTAAAAATAATTGCCATGGCGCTGCTGCTACCAATGATGGTTAGGGATTTTATTCGCGGGCAAGACTGGAAGGACCCTTTGCGGTTTTACCAACGAGAAAGCCAGTTACATCCTAAGGATGCGGTCATGAGCAACAATGTCGGAGCGATGCTGTTCAGAAATGGACTTGTTCAGGCTGCAATTCCCTATTTTGAAAAAGCCACAAAGATCAATCCACCTTGGGGTGTCGCCTGGAATAATTTAGCGGCCTGTTATGAAAGACAAAGCGATGAAATTAATGCTGAAAAATATTATCTGATCGCCATTTCTTTGCAAGATTACGCCTTAGCCTATGAAAATTACGCAAAGCTTTTGTATCGCCACCATCGCGCCCAAGATCTGCGAATATTTTTAGAGTCAAAGGCCCTTCTAAAATTCCCAAACAATTCGCTGCTACAAACTATAAAGAATGAAACTAAAAACTGGTAAATTTTGTTCCCTATTCAACCGTCACGGATTTTGCTAAGTTTCGTGGCTGATCAACATCATAACCAAGATGATTGGCCAAATGAAAAGCCATCAACTGCAAAGGCACGGTCGCTAGGATCGGATTCGTGGTCCAATGAGCTTTCGGCAAGGAGAGGTAATAATCGCTGACCCGGCGCAAATCAGCATCTTCTGCTGAGCCAATTGAAATAATTTTTCCACCCCTGGCTTTTGCTTCCTCTAAATTACTTAAGGTCTTTTCAAATAAAGAATCCCGAGGGGCAATCATCACAATGGCCATCGTTTCATCAATCAAGGCCAACGGCCCATGCTTCATTTCACCGGCGGCGTATCCTTCAGCATGAAAATAAGCGAGCTCTTTTAATTTCAAGGCTCCTTCCATGGCAATCGGAAAACTGACTCCCCGGCCCATATACAAAAAGCCTTTATTCAGTTTCAAATGATGAGCAGCTTCATCGAAATATTTATCGAAAGCTAAGACGACATCAACTTGGGACGGAACGGCCAAAAGGGCGCGAACATGTTCTTCTTCAACTTCTTTTGTCATGGCTTCGCGAATTCGCGCCCAGCTGATAGCCAGGCAATTCATCACAGTTAAAGTGGCTGTGAAAGCTTTAGTGCTGGCCACACCAATTTCAGGACCCGCGTTCATATACAAATGCCCATGCGCTTCACGATCAATCGTGGAATTCTTAACATTACAAAGACTTAAAGTTGTGGCGCCCTTCGCTTTGGCCATTCTTAAGGCGGCTAAAGTATCGGCGGTTTCTCCACTTTGTGAAATTGTCATCACCATACTATTTTTTGGAATGATCGGATTTCTATAGCGAAATTCGCTGGCAATATCGACTTCAACGGGCAATCCCGCCATATTTTCAATCAGATATTTTCCAACACTGGCAGCATAAAAGCTGGTGCCACATGCAATAATAAATAATCGATCAATGTTTTTTAAAACTTTTTTTGTTTCAATCCAGTCTTTCGCTGAATCAAGCCCTTCCATGCTTTTCTGAAAGTCTTGGTTAAAACCGACATCTTTTAATTTGACCGAGTAGTCATTCAAAAGAACATGGGGTTCAAGAGCTGCGGCAATCGCCCGGGGCTGCTCGTAAATTTCTTTTAACATAAAGTGGGAATAGCCCTGCTTTTCAACCATTTCAGGATTCCACTTTAATTCGACAATTTTTTTCTGAATCAATTGTCCATTGGACGAATAGATTTTTACTTGTTCGCCTTGGATATCAACAATTTCGCGATCTTCTAAATAAATAAATTTTTGTGTGTAATGAATCAGTGCCTGAACATCGCTAGCGATAAAATTTTCTTTTTCGCCCAAACCGACAACCAAGGGCGGACCATCTTTGAAAGCGACCAAACGGTCGGGTTGTTTTTCCCACATCACAACAATCGAAAAGGCCCCTTGCAGTTGATGAAGAACAGCCTGCACCGCTTTTAAAAGGTCTTGCTGCTTTTGCACTTCTTCAGATATTAAATGCGCCACGAGCTCAGAATCAGTGTCAGAAGAAATCACGGCTCCGCGCTTTAAAAGTTGCTGACGGATGGCCTGGTAATTTTCAATAATACCATTATGAACAAGACTGACGCCCCCGACTTGATGAGGGTGAGCATTTCTTTCCGAGGGAGCCCCGTGAGTTGCCCAGCGCGTGTGGCCAATTCCAGTGTGACCATTAAAAGCCTCATGCGCTAACTTATCTTCTAAGGATTTTAATTTTCCCTGGGCCCGAATTCGCTTCGTGTGTCCCTCATGCAAAATGGCCACACCGGCACTGTCGTAGCCTCGATATTCCAGCTTTTTCAATCCCTCTAGAATAACATCTTTGGGATTCATCGGACCCAAATAACCAACAATTCCACACATAAATTACTTCTTTCCAACAATCTCAGAGGGATCGATCAAAACTTCGCTGACCTTTGGCTGATAATTTTCTTTGATGATTTGCTTCCCCCGAGCCACCGCCAGGGCTTTGGCCGGAACATCTTTGGTGATCGTCGACCCCGAGCCAATGACAGCATCATCGCCGACTTCAACAGGGGCAACAAACTGAGTGTCACTGCCAACAAAAACTCGATGGCCGATCTTAGTTTTATATTTTCGCTTGTCGGCTGCGTAATTGCAGGTGATGGTGCCGCATCCAATATTTACTTCGTCACCGATTTCGGCATCACCCAAGTAAGTCAAATGCCCGGCTTTTGATTTTTTCCCAAATTTCACTTTTTTAAGTTCTACAAAGTTTCCAATTTGAGCTTCATCCATAATTTCAGTTTCGGGACGAAGGCGCGCGTAAGGACCGATGATACAGCGATGATGCACGATCGATTTTTCCAAATAGCTGCCGGCCCGAATTTGGACGCTGTCACCAATCTGACATTCAGAAATAAAAGACTGCGGTTCGACAACGCAAAAAACTCCGATGCGGGTTTTGCCACGCAAAAATGTATTGGGATAAATCACGCTTCCCGCTCCGACTTCAACGGCCTCTTCGATATAGGTCGATTTTGGATCGATCACAACCACGCCCTCTTCCATCAAACGATTCACTTTTCGAAAATAACAGTACCTGGTCGCCCGCGAAAGCTCTGCCTGAGTATTCACGCCCCAAGCAACACGAGGCGAAGTTTTAATCGCTTGGACTCTTTTTCGACCCTCAAGACATAAAGAAACAAGGTCGGTCAAATAAAATTCTTTTTTGGAATTTTGATTTTTAATTTGTGGCAAATATTCCGCTAAAATGCGACCACGGATGAGGTAAATGCCTGTGTTGATCTCTTTTATTTTTAAAGTCTCAGGACCGGCATCTTTAGCTTCGACGATGGCCCGCAGTTCACCTTTTTGACGAACGATCCGCCCCAATTCTCCGGGATTTTTAACCTCGGCCGTCACTAAGGCCAAATCCAATCTTTCATCGCGAAAATGGCGCAAAAAGTTTTTTATATCCAAACCTTCGATCAGGGGATGATCACCATTCATAATTAAAACATCGCCCTCCAACGAATCCACATCAGCACTTCGAACGGCATTCGCAGTTCCCAGTTGTTCTTTTTGCTCAAAACAAAAAACTCCGAAAGGCTCTACGACTTGGCGAACTAAGTTTTGCCCATGACCTACAACAATTCGAATTTCTGTCGAACCGCCCTCTTTAGCCGCCTGAATGACCTTTTCAATCATTGGACGTCCCGCCACGGGATGAAGCACTTTCGGTAAGGGTGACTTCATTCTGGTGCCCTTGCCTGCGGCCAATATAATAGTGTTCAGCTTGGCAGGGCTTTTGGTAGTTTCTTTAGTTTCGCTGGTCTCTTCTTTAGCCATGAAAAGCGTCCTTTTGAAAATCGGTTCCAAAATCATTAAATCTCGGGCTTAATTATGTCATGAGTTCTATCCAAACTACAATACTCGGAAAATCGGCTCTGGGAAACCCAATTGAAGTGTTTAAAAAAATCCACACTTCCTCACTAAAAATGGCCGCTCAGAAGCCATTTTTATTCATAGGTGGCGTCCATGGCGACGAACCTGAGGGTGTCGAGATGGCCCAAAAGCTTTTACATTGGTTGACCGAGGCAGAAAAGCAGCACCCTTTGCGACCTTGGATTTTGATTCCTTGTATCAATCCCGACGGCTATCAAAAAAACGAGCGCACAAATGGTCATGGCGTTGACCTGAATCGCAATTTTCCGTCGAAAGATTGGAGCGCAGAAAATACACGCGGCGCTCGTTATTCACCGGGCCCCAAACCTTCGTCAGAGCCCGAAGTGGCGGCTCTCGTCGCGTTGATAGAAAAAGAAAAACCGGAAGTTATTTTTCACTTCCACTCTTGGGAGCCTTGCGTTGTTTACACAGGGGCGCCTGGTAAAACCTATGCTGAATTTATAAGCCCTGGAGCTGGCTATCCTGTTCGAGAGGACATTGGCTATCCAACACCAGGAAGTCTGGGACAGTATGGCTGGCAAAACCACAAAATTCCCGTGATTTGCGTCGAAGAACAGGAGAAAATTCCAATCGATGAAATTTGGCCGCGATTCCAAGGCGGATTTAAAAAACTAATGTCGCATTATTCTTAATGAAAAGAACTGAATGAAGAAATTAAAATGCCTTGCCTTCGATCTTGATGACACGCTTCTTGATACCTCAGGCATTTTGTTGCCGAAGGCCTCTCGTCAGGCTTGCAAGACAATGATCTCCTTAGGCTTAAACTGCACGACCGACCAGTGTCTGCAATGGCGAACCAAACTTGCCAAAGAAATGTCCCACCGAGAAATTTTTCTTGAAATCGCTAAAAACTTTGGTCGCCGCCCCGATTCGCGCTGGGAAAGTCAGGATATTCAGCCTATGGCCCGCGCCGGCATTGATTCTTTTTACAATCCTGACATTCCTAAAAATTTACCCTTGCTTCCTTTTGCGCTTGAAAACTTAATGACGTTATCAAAAACTTATACTTTGTTTTTAGTCACCTCCGGAGCGCCACTGACTCAGAATAAAAAAGTCGATGCCGCAGGCGTCCGAGGTTTTTTTAAAAAGGTTTATACTTTGGACGGCTTTAAGGGTGAAAAAAAGCGTTCGGCTTTTGAAAATATTATTACCAGTGAAAAAATTAATCCTGATCAGCTTCTTAGCATCGGCAATCGATTGTTTGAAGAGATTCGCCAAGCCAAGCAATTGGGCGGACAAACTTGTTATTTTAAGTATGGCGATCACGTCGGCGAAGTTCCGCAAGTTCCAGAGGATCATGCGGACTTTACGGTTCTGTCCCATCAAGAATTGATCTTCACATGCCAACTTTAAAGACCAGCCTGTTATTGGTAGGTCCATGGCCTGCTCACCTAAAAGATCTGGGCGCCGTGATCAGTCAAGATCTTTCCGAGGCTTTCCATAGTCTTCAAGATTCTTCTTTTGACGTCGTCGCATTGACTGTCACAAGTGTCTTAGAAAAAAAATTCGTCGATTTTTATGCCAATCTGAAAAAACAAAATCCAGCCGCGCAGATTCTGCTTGTGGCCCCTTTAGAATTTGATGCAAAACAGCTGGTGCATTTGCACAACCAATATCATGTTCATCGTGTTTTACAAAGTTTCCTTGATCCGAAATTGAATGATGCGATTTTTTCTGCCTTAGAAAAAGCCCAGCAAGAAAAACAGAATCAGAACCTTGAGACTTTAATCCACGAACAGAATCAGACTTTATTACGCCTGCAAGAGGACCTTGAACAACGCATTGAAAAAAGAGCCCGCTCCTTGAGCGAATCGCGGCACCGATTAAGAGTTTTAAATTCCCGCACTGAAGCTTTACGCAAATCCATGCTTGCCGTTTATCAAGCCGGGTCGATGCCCGCCATGGAGAAAAATCTGAACGAATCCCTGGCCTCAGTGGCGGAATGTTCTTGGATCAAAATTGTCACCTTTCCACAAGATCAGAGCTTTCAAGCTCTGATTAAGCAAATGGGCAGCTTTTCACAATTACAGATTCCCTTATTTAAAGAACAGGAGCGCATTGGTTCCTTATTTTTTATGCGTCCACCAAATGAGAATTTCACGCGTGAAGAATCCGATTTTTTAAATCGTGTCGCTGAAGCCGTCACTTTAGCTGTCATTCGAATTCAAAAATTAAATGACTCCCAAACCGTCAAAGAACAGTGGGAAACGACATTTAATTCAATGTCCGAACCGGTCGCCATCATCAGTCAGGATTACGAGCTGATTCAGATGAATTCGTCGTCTAAAAAATTAGCCGACGGCGCAGCCCCTGTAAAAACCAAGTGTTACGAAGTTCTTTTCAATAGAACAGAACCGTGTCCGGGTTGCCAATTAGGAAATCGGTATCACATTGAATCTATCGATACGGCCCCAAGAACCTATGATGTTTACAGCCAAAGTGTTCGCCTTGATTCAGAACGAAAAAATTTATTTTTCAATATTTATCATGATATCACCGAAAAACTTCGTTTAGAGAAGCAACTTTTAGATACGGCGAAAAGGGCCGAATTGGGTACCATTGGATCCAGCATCGCCCATGAGCTGAATAACCCACTGGGTGGTATTATTACCTTCACCCAAATCCTAAAATCCGAAACTTCTGCCGAGAATGCTTTGTATTCAGATTTATTAGCGCTTGAACAAGGCGCCCTTCGCTGCAAAGACATTATTCAAAACCTCCTCGAGTTTTCAAGAAAGCCTTCCTACGATCAACTGCAGGACATCAATTTGGTGGATATTTTGCAAAAAGTGATTCGCTTGATTGAGGTCAAGACAAAACCTGCCGGCCTTGAAATAGAATTACAAACATCTGGAAAATTTTTACCATTAAAAGCTGATGGCGGACGCCTGTCGCAGATCTTTGCACACCTTCTTCAACAGCAAGTTCAAAATGTATTAGACACACCTGCTTTAAAAAAAGGCAAAATTATTTGGAAAATTTCTGACTCAAATTCTTCTCTGATTTTTGAAGCCTTCGATAACTCACCGGGGCCGCTTTGGGATAAAAATGTGAACAGCTTTTCATATTCTTTGGTGGAGCAAGTTCTGCGGGATCTTGCTGCCAGCTTGGAAATCCCTGCCTCGACCAGTCTAGACCTTAAGGCAAAAATTTCCTTCTCTCGTCCAGTTTTAGGTCCTAAGAACTAAGATTCTTGCGGTTTTTTTGACAGTCCGGTCAAAAACAAAATACAATGAAAGTATCAGAACCCACCATGGAAGGAAGGTTCATGCGAAGTCCAAGAGTCCTTATATTGGATGATGAGTCCACTCTGCGAACAGCTCTTTTTAGAGTTTTAGACCGTAAAGGTTTGAGCGTTATCACCGCCCATAAAATCGAAGAAGCAAAAACTTTGTGCCAAACAGAGAGCGGCATCGATTTGGCGATTGTTGACCTCAGTCTTCCCGACGGCGATGGTTTAGAATTTATGACCTACCTAAAAAATCTATATCCGCAAGCGGAAGTGATTATTTTAACCGGCCATGGTTCTATTGAAACGGCCATCAAAGCCACACAGAAAGGCGCTTTTCATTTTGTCACAAAGCCTTTCAATCTTGAAGAGCTATTAAGTGTTATCGAAAAAGCTTTAACTCATAAAAAATTGCAGCAAGAAAATTTGCAACTTCGCACAGAGCTGAATAAAAAATATCGATTTGAACAAATCATCGGACAAAGTGATGCGATCAAGTTTGCCTTAAGTCTGGTCGAAAAAGTGGCTGACACCGATTCGACCGTTTTAATCACAGGCGAATCTGGCACTGGGAAAGAATTGATCGCCCGAGCGGTTCATTATAATTCCAATCGTGTGCAGCACCCCTTTGTGGCCATCAACTGCGGCGCTATTCCTGCAGAACTTTTGGAAAGTGAACTTTTTGGACATATCAAAGGCGCCTTCACAGGAGCTGTTTCAAATCGCATCGGTCGCTTTGAAATGGCCGATGGTGGAACTATTTTCCTCGACGAAATCGGCGATCTGCAGCCCAGTTTACAGGTGAAATTATTGCGCTCGCTTCAAGAACGATGTTTTGAACCCGTTGGCAGCACAAAAACTGTGCAAGTGAATGTTCGGGTGATCGCCGCGACCAATGTGAATCTGGAAGATGCCGTCGAAAAAGGAAATTTCCGGGAAGATTTATATTATCGCTTAAATGTTATTCCCATTACAGTCCCTGCCCTGCGCGAGCGTCGATCTGATATTCCGATTTTACTGAATCATTTTTTAGAATCTTTCCGCCGGAACAAAGGCCATAAAATCACGGGATTTGCCGCTGATGCGATGGAAAATCTAATGAATTACGCATGGCCCGGAAATATTCGCGAGCTCGAAAATCTGATTGAGCGTTTGACGATTTTAAAAGGTCACGGGGAAATCGCCGTCATCGATCTTCCCGTGAAATACCGGGCTTCAATCAATGCTTCCCGCGAAATTGGCTGCGTGGATATTCCGGAAAACGGTTTAGATTTTAATTCGGCCGTCGATCTTTATGAAAATGCTTTGATCATGCGAGCGCTGGAAAAAACCGGTTGGAATCGCAACCAAGCGGCCTTGTTACTGAAACTGAATCGAACGACTTTAGTGGAAAAAATTAAGAAAAAAGGTCTGCGTCCTCCAGATGGAGAAATGATGGATTTTAATTGATGGAGAATGCTTAATGGAAATTCAAGACCACTGGCGAAAATGCAGCAGTTGCAAAAAGGACATTGGTTTTAAACAGAAGTACTACATTTGCAGTGTTTCTTCCTGCAATGGTCAAAGAACGGGCTATATTTTTTGTAAGATGGAATGCTGGGAAAATCATCTTCCTGGCGCCAGACACCGGGATGCCGCTGCTGTTTCCATGGAGTCTCCTCCATCACCCACGGCGGCAGCGGGAGTTCGAAGAATCGTCACTTCAAGCGCAGCACCAGCAACCTCTGCAAAACCTCAAATACCAAAAGAGATTCTGATCGTCGCTTCCAAATTAAAAGATTATATTCGCGCCAAATCCGAGATGAATACGTCGGCCGATGTGATGGATATTTTGTCAGATTTCGTGCGCGCCAAATGCGATGAGGCGATCGATAGCGCCCGGCAAGAGGGCCGAAAAACTGTCCTTGACCGGGATTTTAAAGACAGAGATTTTAAATAGAATAAATTCACGCTCTGACTAAAGTTTAACCTTTTTATCCCTGTAAGATTCTTTGTATTGGTTTTGGCGAACCTTTCTTCATTGGCATAGCTTGCATTAGACAGGGTTATGAAACATTTATCGTTAGCCTTCTTAATTTTTTCAAGCTTGGCCTCGGCCGGGGAAAAGAACTGCGCAGATTACCAAATGGGCGAATCTCGCAAATTTTCTGAGCATGCCATGATCGGATTTTTTGGAGCTCCTGAAATCTCGTATCAAGTGACAAAATTTTCAGAGAATAAATATTTACTGGAAATAAATCCTAAGTTTTTTGAATTGGTCAGTCAGACTTCGCCTTTAGGTGCTTTAGAAAACAAGTCTCAAGAAGTTCCAGAAGGCCGAGAGCGCGCCATTGCTTGCTTTGCTTGGTTCAACGAAAAATATTCGAGCTTGCTGAATCCTCAGATTCAACTCGGAGTTTCGCAATCGCCTCGCCAAATTAATATTCAGATCACGAAAGACCCAGAGTTTCGAAGTTATTTAAAAAAGTATAACCTTAAGAATATGAGCGACTGTGCTTTCATTGTTCACGAGTCCCTTCATTTAATGGGCTTGTGGGATGAGTATATTGAAGACCAAAGGCCCAATGCGAAAGGTCTTCTTTCATTCAACTGCAGGTCGATTTCAGACAGCATTATGTCTGAAGAAGAAGCCTATTCTGGTTTTTTTCATGCGACCAATCCTGATGGAACGATAAGAATCCCCCTGCGCCCCGCCCACATCCGTCAGCTGCTGTTTCCGTCCTGCATCGAAAGAAATCCTGTTTATAAAGCCTGTATCAGCAATGCTTACAGGTCCATCGGCACAATCCTTAATTGCAATACAGCTCCCGCCGTGTGCAGCGAAAAAAATACGTGGCTTGACTAGTTAATTTCCGGCAGCTGCGCGATCAGCTAAAATCGTAAAATCTTTGTGCTCATGCAAAGCACTGGCCGGCAGCGTGGGATCTTTCTTCAGAAACCTCTGCAGAACCTCTTGTTTTCCAACTCCAGATACAAGAATTAGAATCGCTTTGGTTTCTAAAAAGGCCGAGGCTCCGTAGGTCACGCCCCAGGTCGATGGTTCAATCTTTAAAGTTTCACAGGTTTTATCACTCAGGCGAACACAGCCCGAATAAAAATTCTTTGGAAGCTCGGGTTCATGAAAGGCAATATGGCCATTTAGCCCTAAACCTAAAATCGCCAAATCGCCCTGATTGTACTGCTCGCCAATCCAACGGAAATGATCCTTTTGTTTTGGAAGATGCTGAATTAAAAACTGTTTAAAAATTCCAGCTTTTGATCCCGTCACGACATCATCAATCTGAATCAGTTGCAGCTGAGATAAAAAATCTGGAGGATTTTTTGTCCAGTGTTGATACACAGGGATCGGCGTATTCCCTGCCGGAAGATACAAAGATTGGGCTTGAGTGGTCTTTATTTTATCAACACACCAACTCGACGTTTCGTGAGCCATTTCTTCGGAGTCTTTGCAGATTTTCAATTCCATGCTTTAATAATGCTTCGGAGAGCTGCCAGATGTCCACGCGAAAATCAAATTCGAAGTATAATCTGATCGTGACTGCTCATGCTGATGATGAAACGATATTTTTTGGAGGCTTGATTCTTTCCCGCCGAACTTTGCCCTGGAAAATAGTCTGTGTGACAGATGGAAATGCCGATGGCCAAGGTCTAAAAAGAAAAAAACAATTTGAAAAAGCCTGCGCTTTGCTAAATGTAAAAAACCTTGAGTGGTTGTCCTTTCCAGATATTTTTGAAAAAAGACTGGACACCGAAAAACTGATTGAATACCTAAGCGTGCTCCCAAAGCCGAATGAAATTTTCACGCATGGAATTCTTGGCGAATATGGACATCCTCATCATCAAGATGTTTGTTACTCTGTTCATCAAAGTTTTAAAAAACACCCGAAGCTTTATAGCACGGCTTGGAATTGCTATCCCGACTTAAGTGTTAAAATCAGCAAAGCTCAGTATCAAAAAAAGTGTTATATCTTATCTGAAATTTATGGCTCTGAAACGCGGCGGTTCTTTAATCTTTTACCAGCCACTGCCCTAGAAGGATTTGCTCGCGTCGACGCTTCTGAGGTTGAAGCCATCTATGAATTTTACACCCAAGGGCAACTTCTCAAGCGCTCTCAACTGAAACATTATCATTGGCTGTGGCAGCGGCTGCAAGAGCAGGGCCCAAATCTGGGCCAGCGCCTGTTTTAAATTTTAAAGAGTTTTACGAATATACATCTTTTTACCATCTGATTCTTGAGTGATCGACGCGAGTTTGCCTTCTTCCGTGATGATTCTTGGCGAAGAGATATGCTTCCCGTTCATTGAAAGTTCCAACTTAAGATCATAGGCGTTGGTGCTAGCCAATACTGATGAACTTACCAAAAAACAAATTAACGCCATAAATTTTCCCATAATTCCTCCTTGAAATGTTATGATACAAGTCATTTTAAATTTTAAACGCTAGCCATGATGCAAAGAAGTTCAAACATCACTTCGACACCCATCAAAGATGTGATATCCGCGTGATCAAAGGGCGGCGAAATCTCTACGACGTCACCACCGACCAAATTTGGAATTTTTAAAGCGCGAAGAATTTTCTGAGCTTGGTAACTGGTTAGACCACCAGGGATAGGTGTCCCCGTTCCAGGAGCAAATGCTGGATCCAAACAATCAATATCAAAACTAATATAAGTCGGCGTGCTGTCAAAACCTTGCAAAATCTTTTGGATTTCTGTCCAAGGTCTTTCATTCACATCTTCAACAGTGAGCTGACGAATCTTGTGCTTTTTAATAAAATTCAAATCATCAGCACCAGCTAAGGGCCCGCGCAAGCCAATCTGAATCATTTTCGCGGGATCTACTAAACCCTCTTCGATCGCATGCCTTGCAAAAGAGCCATGATGAAATTCTTTGCCCCAAGCCGCAGGGTACGTGTCCATATGAGCATCAAAGTGAACAAAGGCCAGGGGCTGACCGTAATGTTTTCGCAAAGCACGCAGTACAGGCAGCGTCGTGGAGTGGTCCCCACCAACAGAAATAAATTTCTTACCGCTTTTTAAAACTTCACCAATAAATTTTTCAATTTGTACGTAAGTTTGCTCAAGATCAATCGGCACTGTCGGACAATCGCCAATATCTGCGACTTTCAGTTTTTCAAATACAGCCAAACTGCGCGTCCAATGAAAGCCTCGCCCTAAGCTTGACGCATTTCGAACCGCCGCCGGAGCAAAGCGCCCACCTGGTCGGTACGAGACTCCTCCGTCAAAAGGAATTCCCAGCAATGCCACGTCGAATTTTTCCTGTAAATCAACAAAGGGCAATCTGAAAAAAGTTTTAATGGCAGAAAAACGGGGAAATTCGCGGCCGCTCAAAGGTTTAAATTCCATGCTGCAATTATCAGTTAAAAACAGATTGAAAACAAAGAAATTTGCCTTAAATTGCCTCTATGCATGAAGCTCAAAATTTACGGGATTGGTATCTAGAAAACCAGCGACCCTTGCCGTGGCGATTAAATCGGGATCCCTATGGAATTTGGATTTCTGAAATGATGCTGCAGCAGACGACAGTCGCTGCCGTCGTGCCCTTTTATGAACGATTTATGCGTAAGTTCCCGACGGTCCAGAGCTTACAAAAATCACCACTCAGTAACGTCTTAGAAATGTGGGCCGGCCTTGGCTACTACTCACGAGCTCGAAATATTCATAAATCGGCGCAAGTTTTAGGAGCCTCAGGTTTTCCAAAAAGCCATCTTGAGCTGATGGAGCTTCCAGGTTTTGGGCCCTATACGGCCCGTGCGGTCTCAAGTCTAGCTTTTGGAGAAAAAGTTGGAGTCGTGGATGGCAACGTGATCCGAGTTCTTTCAAGATACTATGGTCTGGCTGGACCCTGGTGGACCACGGCAGAACGAAATCTTTATCAGCAAAAAATCGATGCTTGGGTGCAAAAAGAAGATCCCTCCTTGATCAATCAGGCGGTGATGGATTTGGGAGCGACCATTTGCACTCCGCAAAGACCGGCCTGCTTGCTATGCCCCCTACAGAAAAATTGCATCGCCCGACAAACGCAAAAAATTTCTGATTTACCAGTTAAAAAGCCGAAGAAAGATTCCGAAGTATGGGTGTGGGATGTGGATTTGCACCTGCGCGGAAAAAAGATTGGGTTGATCGAAAATGATTATTTACCATTTTTAAAAGGCCAAATGATTTTTCCAGGAAAAGCGCTGAAACAAAAAAAGAAGCCCAAAAAGTACGATGTAAAACATGGCATCACTCATCATGATATTTATGTACGAGTGAGTAAAATTGGCGTGACGGCAGCTAAGAAAGTAAAATGGATCGAAATCAATCAACTTCAAAAAATCAATCCGTCTTCATTGCTTCGAAAAATTATCGAATCTCAAGGCTGATCCTAACGCCTTTATTCCTGGCTTTTTTTGCAGCGTGCTCGTCATTTCCCAAAGCTTTAACTCAACCGCCACCGCAGGATTATTTATTATTGAAAGGCGCCCGCCAACTGACCTTTGAAGGGGTCAATGATTCTCCGCGTTTTTCAGCGGGCGGTGACCGTATGTTATTTATAAGTTCCCAAAGACCCGCGCACAAGAACACCCAAGTTTATGAATTCGAAATCCTCAGAAACTCGGAACGACGAATTACTTTTCAAGATGGTGAAATTCGCAATCCTTTTTACTTGAGTGCCGCTCAGATTTTGTACGCTTCCACAACCGATGAAATCAAAGAAAATATTGCGCCTACTTTAAGTGCAAAAAATACAAGCCCGGAACGGCCCCCCACCGAACTTTACCAAAGTGATCTTTACGGAAATGAAATTCTGCGCCTGACCTATTTCCCGGGATATGACGATGAGGCCATTTATTTTTCGGAACCAAAACCTTATCTACTTTTTACATCTTTTAGAAATAATCTTTTGGGAATTTATAAATATGATTTTAAAAGCAGAAGCTCAACGCCTTTTTTGGTTGAAAAAGATCGCGACAAGTTCAGCCCTGCGGTTTCGGCCGATCATAAAAATTTGGCATGGATCGAAAAGGACCTTGAAAAGAAAACCTATGCGCTGATGATCAGCCCGCTTAAGAATTTAAAACCTAAAGTTTTAAAACAAGATCAAATGGAATGGCGCGATCTTCGTTTTACTTCCGGTGGCAGCCAATTGATCTATAGTGCTCAAAGAAAAAATGAAAATGTATTTCATATCGAGATTTATGATTTCGAAAAAAATTGCACACAGATTGTTTTTAGTGGCCTGGATTCTTTAATTCAGCCGTCCTACAGTCCCGGCACACCCAATCAGGTTATTTTTACCCGTGTTATGAAAAATACCCGCCAGATCTATTTGGTTGATATCCCTTTTGATTTGGGACCTTGCTTAGAGTCGGTTCATTAACTAAGATCAGATTGTGATTTATAAAACTCTTATTTTTTTATTATTTTTTTTAAAGGCCGTGGCGGCGCCTCATCCTGTAACAACCTCTTCTATTTTGACAGATCCCGAGAAGGGCCAATCGTTTCGAGGTTTTGGCTTTAAAATGGCCTTCAATGGTTCGCATTGGAGACCCCTCCAAAAAGATAGCGAAGGCCTTTTTGCCGAAATTCAATTCCAAAACAAAGATGCAAAAAGTGAGACCAGCCTCGCCCAAATATCTCTAAGAATGGATGATCTGACTAAAAACCAAAGCATAGAGGTCTATGCTAAAAAATGGATGCGTGATTACCCACATTATGGTTTTGAAGTTTTAGGGACAAAGACCTTCGCTCATTCTGGGGGCCAAGGCTTAGTCGTGGACTTATTTCATCGCCAAAATAACAAACAGCTGCGCCAGGTGATCTTACTTAAAAACAAAAAAGTCGCGATTTTTACCTGCTCAGAGACCAAGCTTAAGTTCACGGAAATTTTGACAGAATGTAACCAGTTAGTGA
>JAYWEQ010000009.1:0-3005 GCA_043779185.1 Pseudobdellovibrionaceae bacterium | reverse complement strand
CAATCTAAAACAAATCAATCTGCCTCCGGGCCCGATTTTGCGAGGTCATTCGATTTAGCTGTTAAAAATTACAAGCAAGGATTCTTTGCGGACTCACTTAAATATTATAAAGAAGCATCGGCCATCAAACCCAATGATCCAGATGTGGTAATAGGAATGGCGCCACTATTGTTGAGCATTGAAGGGCAAAAAGTAGAGGTCAAACGCAAGATCGGCGAAATCTTGGCAATTGTACATTCAGAAGATCAAGTGAAGCAGGCAAAAAATATTTTAGGCCTGGTTGCAATTGTCGACGAAGATTTTACCGAAGCGAGCAAGCAATTCAGCGATGCTTTAAAAATTGATCCGAAATATTTGCCGGCGCTCTTCAATATGGGCATCGTTCATTTTTTGCAGAAGGATTTTTCGGCTTCTATTTTAGATTTTTCAAATGTTCTAATTGAAGATCCAGAAAATGCAACGGCAGCCTATTTGATCATTCGCACCAAAGTCGTACTCGCGGTTTTACTTAAAAAGTCTTCAGTGCAAGATATTCACGAATTAATCAGTCAATTTGAAAAGCGTTTTTATGATTTGAGGCAAGAAGCAATCCTGCTCAACGCCTATCTTTATTCGCGTGAAGATATGAAGGTACAATTTCAAGAAAATATCCGGGCATGTTTAGAGTCTGATCCGTTTGTTACCGATGAGTTTTTGAGAGGGCCACTATTTTCGAATAGTCAGCTGGGCTGGATTCATTTGACCACCTACTGTGAAGAAATGGCTAAAAAATTTCCCAACTCATCGGATATGAAGGCACTCAATGCTCTATGCCATGTTAAAACGGGTCGTGCGCAAGAAGGCCCTCGCTTGATCGAAGAAGCCTTGGCGCAGGCACCAAGTGATTCACTATTGTTAGATGTAAAGGCTTTTATATTAATGACTTCTGGTCGCGTTGATGAGGCTCATGGCGCCCTCGCTATAGCAAAGAAGAATCAGAACGATATTTTGTCAAAAATACTTATGGGCCGAATTTGTATGAAAAACAAACAAGACTTGTGCGTTCGTGAAAATTTTCAACACCTCGGAAAGCAAGATTTTACACCCGCAATTGCGGCAGTCGGCTTAGCAGAAGTTTCCCGCCGTGAAGGTAGTATTGGTACGGCTAAACTGTATCGCGATCAACTCAAACGAAATTTGCAAAACTATTTGCCATCCCTTCGTCTGGAGTATGAGCTTGGCGAAAAATAAAGCAGTTGTTCTCCTCATATTTTGCTTAGCTCCTTTAAGCTCTTGTCATCGATCGGACTCCAATAAAGAAATGAAGCTCGTCGAACATGATATGAGTCGGGCCACAATAGATATTGAATTGCCGACATCACTTTGGGATCGCATTGAAACGGTTTACAAAGTGACTTCTTCAAAAGCAAAAGAAGAGTCAAAAAAAGAAAAAAAGGGAGAGTCAAAAGGCGAAGTGAAGGTCGAAGGTGATAGCGACGACAGCTTGCTTTTAGAGGATGTCAGTAAAGAATATGTACCGATCAGCGTGCGCTTAAGTGAGAAACCAGACAATAAAGGGATTCTGCAAGCTCACGACCATCAGCTTTACTATGGCGCCGGTGGCGGAGTTTTGGATCTTGCCGATTTTGTTGAGAATCGACGCGGTAGTTACTATTTAAAAGTCGAATTTGCAAAAACCAAAACTGAAGAAACGAATGAAGCAGCAGTAAAGGATTTTTCGAAAGAAAGCATTCGGGTTTTTTATCTTAGCAATTCACGTCGCAGAAAATGGGGCGGAAAGATTGTCGGCTCGGGCTGCAATAAATATTACGATATAACCAGTTTTTTTGAAAAAAGTATGAAGGGAAATGGCCTCTTACTCAATACCACCGACCACTTAGATGTGACTTCGACCGCAGGTAGTTTCTTTTTTGCCGTACAACTCAACAAAACACTTTACATTTCCCAATTGAGCGTTAAGGATTCACGTTTTAATTCGCTTCAATGTCATCCGATGCTCAATAAAGTTGAATCTCTTTAAGGGAGAACAAATGCAATCAGAAGGATCTCCAGTTATCGACGCCTCAAAATTAGAGCCTGCTCCCCATACAAAGTCGAATAAGGTATTTGTTAAGGATTTAACTGAGAAAGAAGCTTTTCAGTCGGTTTTTTTAGCCCGCGAGAGATCAATTTTAACTGGCAAAAATGGCAAGAACTATATGATTCTGACCTTAGCCGATAAGACCGGAGATATTGAGGCCAGGGTTTGGGACAATATTGAGGCGATATCAAATAGTTTTCAAAATGGAGATATGGTAAAGATCAAGGGCCTGATGCAGGTTTTTCAAAACCGCAAACAGATCGTCATTCATAAACTCGAAAAAGCTCAAGCCGGAGAGTACGAGGTAAATGATTTTCTCAATCAGTCCGAGCGCTCACCCGAAGAAATGTATCAGCAGCTCCTGCAAATTGTTGAAGGCGTTTCAGATCGTAATATCCGCGTTTTAATTTTTGATACCTTGAACGATCTGGATATTCGATCAAAGCTTTTGCGAGCGCCTGCCGCCAAAACCATTCATCATGCTTATTTGGGCGGATTGCTTGAGCACATTGTTTCGATTTGTGGTTTGTGTGTTTTCATTGCTAAACACTATCCCCAGGTCAAAGTAGATTATTTAATTTTTGGAGCAATTTTCCACGATCTTGGTAAAATTTGGGAGCTCGAAGTCGGCCAAGGAATTTCTTATACTGACAAGGGTCAACTCTTGGGCCACATGATTATGGCCGTTGAATTGGTCGAGAAAAAAGCCTCAAAAATCATGGGATTTCCTGAAGAACTAAAGGATCTACTCAAGCATATTATTTTATCTCATCACGGAAAAATTGAATTTGGCTCACCCAAACTGCCCATGTTTTTAGAGGCATTTATCGTTGCTGCAATCGATGACTTTGATAGTAAAATGAATACCATCACCCAATTTATGAAAAATGAATCGCATACTTCCGATAAGTGGAGCCGCTTCAAT
>JAYWEQ010000008.1:0-10241 GCA_043779185.1 Pseudobdellovibrionaceae bacterium | reverse complement strand
TTGCCGATCTAAAGCGTAAAGGCTTGGATCCTTACAAAGCAGGGTGTCTTCATTAAAATATTGCGCCTTTAAGTACCTTAAAAAACTAGCATTATCCAGCCCCAAAGTGATAATTCTGTGCGAGTCCCCCTGGTAAGGATAAATATCATCGGAGGTGATTCCCGGTGGGAAATAAAGGTTGGCTAACTTCAAAGCGGTGTCGTTATTAAACGAGCGCTCTTCGATGGCTGCCATATATTTCAAAGGAAGACCGCGATCTCGAAAGAAGTGAACCAGATCTTCAATTCCAGCCCAGGTGACGTGGCCGCGATCCCAATAGACCGACGAATGGGTGATCAACAGGAGGGGCTCTGGGCCCAATCGTAAAAACGGATACTGAAAAGTGGAAATTCCTTCAAAATGGAATTGGTGGCCGCCAGATTCGAAATTTCCTTCCGACAACTCTGCATGGCCCTTGATGGAGCTACAAATTGTCCATAGCATGGACAGAATTATAAATATTACTCTTAACATCTTATTTCCCCCGCAGACAGCCTGCTAGAAAGACTGTCTAGCGAAAGGCGTGCCGACGTGGTATGAAACGGCCCATGGGAAATTCTGTTTGCTCGAACTGCCAAAAATCGAAAGCCGCCTTAAGCTGTGGGATCTGCCTCAGCACGATCTGTAAATACTGTGCGAAGTTTTTAGAGGAAGAAACGCTGTCCTACATGCCAGCGATTCCGCCTGAGCTGAGTCACACAGTTTATTGTGAAGGCTGCTATCACGAAAAGGTGGCAGGTCCGCTTGCGGACTACAATCAAGATTTAGAAAGTGCCAAAGAAATTTTGGTATTTTTTAAAAACCAGGGCAAGGAAACTCGTCTGATCAAGCGCCTGGAAGATCCGATTCAGGTTGAAAATTGTTTGGATCATCAAGATGTCGTCATGCGCTTAGCTTTTTTGACTTTAAAGGCTGGTTACAACGGTATGGTGGATATTGTTATTTCTTCTGAAAAAGTTCGCACTGGAAATTATCAAACTTTAAAGTGGAAAGGGGTCGGCATTCCGGCCCGAATTCGCGCTGACAAGCTTTTACGTGATAAGTCGCTAGAGCAAACTCCGAACTGATGGCAGAGCCTTTTTTGTCATCGGCCTGCGAGTTCTTGATGGATTTGAGCCCCTTAGCTAAGTCCATTATATCTTTGGTTTTTTTTAAAAATCACCCAAATCTGGGCCGATCCCTTGTTATTAATTAATCACCTAGGGTTTTTCATAAGCCCTTCTTCTGATCATAAAACATCAATTATTTCAGTATCTTAAGTGATAATTTTAAAAAATCAATTTTGGCATATTTCATGGAAAAGAGAAGCCTGACCTCTTAACCTTTTTATTTGGAGAATTTCATGAAATCTAAGTTCATGGCCTCTGCAGTTCTGGCAACCTTAATATCTGGAGCTCTGGCTCGGGCCGAAGGGCCACCGGTTTGGACTTTGGACGGACAAATCAATTTTGACGTCAAAGCGTCTTCTTTAGAAGATTATGAAAATCATCTCCGGGTGCAAGATGCTGAAATTAAATTTCAACTTTTAGTGCGCGAAGGAATCAAGGTCGTTATTAAAACTGAACTTGAACAAAGACTTGATAAAAACTTAAGGCAAAAAGATTTTGATTTTCAAAAGGTGATTGAAGAGGCTTACATCCAAATTGAAACCGATAAGGTTTCTGGGCTTCCTCGGGCCATTATTACTTTTGGAGAGCACTCGATGGCCTTCGGTCAAAAAGTTCGAGAGCTTCCGATGTTTAAAGATGCCCTTCTTTATGGAATTGGAAAACAAGGTGAGGTCATCGGCCTAACGGTGGAGCTTCCCCATAACTTTTTTAATCTTGTGGATTCTGTGGCGATTTCTATTTTTGAAGCGGGTTCTAATGACCTTGAGATTGCTAAAGAAAAAGGCGCCAGCTTTCGTCTTAGGAAAAAGATTTCCGACCGTTTAACCGCGCAAGTGTCAGGTTTAATCAAAGAGCTTCCAAATACCGATGTTAACGAAAAACGTGGCAGTATCGGCCTTGTGTTTAATTCAGAAGACGGAAAACAAAAAATTTGGTTTGAAGGTTTAGTTGTTGATGGAAATCCAAAATATAAAGATACGACCTTGGGCGCACAGCTTGGCGGGTCTTATAAATTGGGGCCAGGCTCCATCGTCGTGGAATACCAATACTTACAAGATCAAGCCCACGAGTTGGCGGCGGCTTATAATTTACCCGTAGGAACTTGGTTGGTCTTAAGCCCCGAAATCCGTCATCGAAAAGATTTATCCGGAAAAAAGCCTGATGAAACAGTGGTTGGTGTTCGGGCTCGACTTTATGCTCATCTTGAAGCCAAACATAACTTATTAACCGGTCAAAAGAAGGACTAGGATCTTATGAAACCAGGGGCTATGGCCGTCATACTATTATTCGGTGCAATTTTTAGTGGCACCGCTAGGGCCGAAGACGATGATGCCCCTTGGTTGCATATGCAAACTCAAATCAATTTTGATGCGCGTTCTTCGACGGTCGACAAGTACGAGAATAACTTGAGGGTCGCCGAAACTGAAATTGGTTTTGAGGTTCTATTGCACGAAGGAATTAAACTCTATCTTTTGAATGACCTAACTATGCTATTGAACAAAAGATCCCCTGAGGAAAAGTTGAAATTTTCGCAAATGTTAGAGGAAGCATTTATTGTGATTGAAACAGATAAAGTGTCTGGTCTTCCTCGCGCAATTATTTCGTTAGGTAAACAATTAATGGCTTTCGGTCAGGGGTATAATGAAATTCCCTTGCATGAAGACACTTTGCTTTACGAGCTTTCGCGACAAGCGGAAGTGATTGGCATGACCGTAGAGCTTCCCAGCCATTTTTTTAAACTTGTTGATTCGGCTGCGATCTCTGTCTTTGAATCGGGCGAGGGAGATTTTAAAATATCTCACGAAAAAGGCATGAGCATTCAGTTAAAAAAGAACCTTTCCGAACGAATGGCGACTGAGATTTCGGCTTTGATCAAACAAAATCCAGGTTCGGATCATTTAGAAAAGCGGGGAAGTGTTGGCTTTGTCTTTCAAAATAAAGATGGTTCAAAAAAGATCTGGGCCGAAGGTATCGTCACCGAATATCGGCCTGAGTCTGAAAATCACACGGTCGGCTTGCAAGTGGGGGCCTCTCAGAAATGGGGTCCTGGAACGATTGTTGTAGAAACTGAATACATTATGAATCAGGCGACGGACCTGACCATCGCTTATAATCTGCCGGTCGGTTCCCTTTTTGTTCTTAGTCCTGAAATTCGTTGGAGAAAAGGATCTTCTGAGAATTTTCATGATGACACAATGATTGCGATTCGTGCTCATCTTGAGACTCAAGCGAACGCAAAACATAATTTGCTTAAGGGTCGATTGAGGAGAGGCTAATGTCTTTTATGAAAAAAATATTTCTTTTGGCTTTCTTTCTCAACTCAACCGCCTGGGCAAAACCTTCTGCCTTGCAAGATCTTATGCTCAGCTTTGGCATGATCCAAGATCCCAATGTTCAAGTATGTCCTGAAGACATGCCGATCGATCGGCATTCTTCTGCAGATCAATTATGGGCTCAAGCAGAAAGTGCAAGTGGCGATTATAACAAATGCAAATCAGCCGGATTCTATTACAGCATCATTATGATTCACCAAGACAGTTCGTATTACCAGGACGCGTACCGAGCCTTTATTCAAACTTTTTTAAAGGCCCAGGATTTTGTGATGGCGATGAATAAGGGCAATGAATATCTTGAGGCCAACCATGGAAGTAACGATTCAGAATATATTCATCTTCTAGTGCTCAGGGCGGTTCACGGTCAAATTCTGCAACTGGCCGGCAACACAGCTAAGCAAAATGATTTTATCTCTTACAGTTTGGGAGCCAGTCTTGAGCAAAGCGAAGAGACTCCCTTGCTGTTAAATTTAAGATATCGATCGTTCCTTGAGAAATACCCCCAGTCGATTTATAAAAGTGAAGTGGAGGGAATGATTAATGAGTCGCGTCAAGCCTTTGGGCAAAAAATATTAGCTGAAGCCCGCGAGATGGTTTTAAGAATGGATTATCCAACAGCTTTTTTAAAATATAATGTGATATTGCAATGGGGACCTGCGGTCGATGTTTTTGGTGAAGCGCTTTTTGAAATGATTAAATATCATCTGGAACTAGCTTGGATTGTCTCCGACAAAAGCCTTCTTAATGATTTTAAATTGAACCAGCTTCTTAAAAGAGATATGAAAACAATAAGTACGTCTGCAGAACGGGCTGTACTAGCAGAGCAAACGCAGAAAAAAGCGCTTATTTACCTGCAGCAAATGAAAGAAAACTTACCTGTTAGCCCGTGGACAAAAAAAGCCTTGCTTCTAGTGCCCAATAGGTAAAAATAAAATTTTATTTATAAAACAGAAAGGCCACCCCATGAAACAAGTCGATGAATTTGCAGAATTTCTAAAGAGCGCACGTCTTAAAGCCCAGTTGACTCAATCACAAGTGGCCGAGGCCTTGGGTTATTCGACAGCTCAGTTTATTTCTAACTGGGAAAGAGGAATCTCATGTCCGCCTTTAAAAAACCTAAGATCTTTAGCAAGCATGTACAAAGTGCGTCCTGATGACTTATTTGAAAGTATATTAATGGTATCCATTCAAACGACAGAGCAAAGTATGCGACGGGAATATAAAAACCTAAGAAGCCGTGCACGATGAGCTCTCTGCTTGAAATTGAGGAAAACAAAATAGTCTCTCCGGATGTTTTTCAGAATCAGCTGGGTTTGTTAAATCTAAGTTTTTCAAATTGCCTGAAAAATTTTAAAATCGGACCCCGCGCCTGCAAGTCTGAAGCAGTGCTGATGGACCAATTTCTGTCCTTGGATGATCAAACCCAGATGGGATTATTTCGTCGTTTAGAATTATCAAGGGAACTATTAATCGAGATTGAAAAAGAATCGCAGACGCCGGATTTGTGGGAAATCACGGTTGATCAAGAAATTAAATTTTTAAGACGGGCCCTGGAAGCCTTCAATCTAAAACTGTCTGATGAAAGCGTTTTAGATCGCATTAAAGAGGGTGATATTTTTGAAGTTTATAACTCTGAAAGTATTCAGATTTACAGAAGTTGGAGCCTCTTTGAACACACGTCTTACTCCCTCTCTGATTTATTAATCTATAGTTGGGATGAGCTTTATGATCGGCCCACTTTTGTTCGTAAGTACCTTTACAAAATGGTCGACAGTTTACTAGTTCAGCGGAAAAAATTCCACGCCTACGATATTCCAGCTTATTTTATCGTCGAGCGAATGCCCGAAGTTAAAAATAAAATGCTATTTCAGATGGAATATGCGGTAGCTACTTTGGACTGCAAGACCAAAGAGCCCGTGGGCTTGCTGACCACGGGAAAGGCTCGAAACATCAACACTGAAATTTCTAATGGAATGCATTTTATTTAACTGGCCTTTGGAATTAAATTCACCTGATTGAGTAGACTACAGTAAAGAAACACGCTGGTTTCAAAATGTTCGACGACCGGTTTTCTGTGAGCTTCGGGCACTTGCTCCAACATCATTAAAGCTTGCTTCACATGATCCTGATCATCAGCGGCATGGACTTTTAAAAAAGAGCCCGTATTTTTTCCATGGCATTTCCCGACTCGTTCAAAAAGCTCGGTGGCTTTTGCAACAGCTAAGCCTTCCAGTGCTAGAATGTATCCATAAAAAGCCCAGGGAGTCATTCTTTCAATAGCATAATAGCTAGTTTGATAAAAGCTACGGGTCGATGGCAGCTCGGGAAAATCTTCAAGGGTGAAGCCTAATTTTTTTAGATCGCCCAAGGCGATCAATTCGTGATTCATTTCTTCCCCAGCATGGTTTAGAAATCGCTCGTGCAGTTTTTGTTCATCAAGATAAAAATAACTTCCAGCTAATGCTAAAAGCCGGGTCGAGTGGCAGATATAGTAAAAAGTTTGGGCGAGCCAGTTCCCGTAAACTCTTTTATTCTCCCAATCGACTTGGTCAATCGCTAAACTAAGCTGCTTTATGTTTTTGTGATGCATTTCTACTAGATTCATTAAGTTCTCCTTTTCTAAAATTTTGAATGACGATATCTTTTTCGAAATAAAGGCAGTCTCTACGAGCCCCATCAATATAGATTTGATACTCAGGGTTCACCTGTAGAGGAGGGCCTTTTAATAAAAAAGCTGTGATATCCACGGGAATTTTATACCAAAAAACGTCTGGTTGTAGACAAGTAGCCCCCATTTTATAAAATAAATCTGAAAGTCCTCGGTCTTTTCTCATCATGCCAATCAGGGCGTCCGCCGAGGTTCCAAAGGTGTGCGTAAGGGCCACAGAGCAAAGAATATTCTTCGTGCTGAGGCCGCTGGAACTTTTTCGAAACTGCGGGTCAATAAAGATATGGCTTCCCAGAATCTGATAACGGCCTAATTTTAAAAAGTTTTTAATAGCGTCTTGGGGCCAAAGTTTCGGCATAAAATAGGAATCTTGAGTGATCCAACTTTGAAAGGTATCAACATAGCGGTGGCACTGCATCCCAATGGGCTGATCCTTCATGTAGATAACAACAATTTCATCCTGGCGACCAAAGCTATCGCTGGGAGTGTTCAGCCCAGGATCGACTTCCTGACGTGTTTCCAGCCAAATTTTGTACCACAGTTGATAGACCTGATTAAATTCGGCAAGATCGCTGTCCGGAACATTCTGAGGAAAAAAAATCTTAAATTTAATATCGTTGGGGTTCAAATTACACCTCCTGGCCTTTCCGGAGCGATTTTAAGTTTGGGAAATCGATACATTTGATTCATTACAATGATTTCCTGCACCCGAGAAGTTCCTTCAATGGTTTCTACGCCTTTGGCTTCTTTATAAAGGCGATTCATTTCACTTTCCATCATCAGGCCGGGGGCGCCAAAAAGCTCTAAACATTCGCCCGTCACGTGGGTGGCACAAATGCCAGCCATCAACTTTGCGATACTTGATTCAGAAATAGCGATCTTAGATTGATCCCATGTTTGGGCCGCTTTTTGAGTCAGAAGCCATGCAGCTTGTGTTTCCGCATGAAGCCTGACAAGCAAGTGGGGGATGACTTTTTGTTCGATCAACATTTTGCCAAATCGAGTGGTGGTTTGAACATAATTTTCAGTCAAGTGCAGGGCCCGTTCAGCTAAGCCGACGCCAACAGCCGCAAATAAAGTTTTACTCTGGCTGATACAGGTCTGCAGAATTTTTATTCCTTGCCCTTCTTCGCCAATTAAGTTTTCCTTAGGAATAAGAAGTCGATCAAAATAAAGAGTGCCGGTATTGGATTCTCGGAAGACAAATTTTTGCAAAGCTTCGCCGCGGCGAAAACCCGCCTGCTGACTGTCGATCAAGAAACAACTAATTCCTTGATGGTTTCCGTTTTGATCAAATGTTTGTGCAAAAACGCTGACATATTTTGAAACATTGGCATTCGTGATATAGTTTTTTTCGCCCGTTAAAACGTAACCATTATCGGTCGCATGGGCCTTGGTTTGAATGCATTTAATATCAGAGCCAATATTTTTCTCAGTCATGGCAAAGGACCATAATAAAAAAGTGTCTTGGCTGTCTTGAGTCATTTTTTTAATGAGGGTTTTTGATCCGAAATTAAGAATGGCTGAAGCACCTAAAAGATTAGCGATCATGCTGGTTGCAATTCCCCCTGAAATTCCACCAATTCTTCTTAAAACGTCAGCCATTTCTAAGACGGTCATCTGAGGGCCACCATATATTTTAGGTAAAGTCATATGAAGCAGGCCTTCTTTATCTAGGCATTGAAAAACCTCGATATCAAAGTGGGCGCGATTTTCATTCTGCTGACACCGGTGGACAAGAACATTATCAATTAGATTTTGGGTGCGCTCGATTGCAGTTAGCGCATGAACAGCGATACTTAATGGGATCATAAAAACAAACTCCTAATTATTTAACTGTTCTAAAGATAGAAGATGTTAAGAAAGTAACAAGTCGAGAATAAATTATTAGACTTGGATCCGGATCTAGAATTTGTCTCAGGACGTCAAAGATCAGTGGTTAAGAAGGGTCTTGGTTTTTTAGCTCAAGGTAAACTTTTCGGATGATAAAATAAAAAGCGATGGTAAGAACTCCGGCGCCCAAAATAAATAGAATTTCCATAGAGTTAAGTTCAATATCCATAAAATTATTTTCTAAGTTCATCCCATATTTGTGGCTCAGACAAATAACCATCATGCCCACTATTTTCAAAATTGAAATAATTAATTCGTGACCCCAGGAATTGAACTTCTTCAGAATAAGTCTTTTTTGGGACGTAGACGTCCAGTTGTCCTGAATAAAGCGACACTTTTATTTGGGGAGCACGAGTTAAAGAATTTTTTAATGTGGCCAGGACCAAAGGATCTTTTTTCTTAAATCCTGCCATTAAAAAATCTGAAGCTGAATTGCTGGCCAGATATTGTATGCTGCTGGCTAAGCGGCATTCGTTCAGGGGCCATGTCTCTGGAGTTTCGCCATCTGCTTTTAAAAGTTTCAAGGCTTCCGAACATTGGTTGTTATCGTCGCCGCTGTTCATTTCAAGTTTTGCAATTAAAGCCACAGGTAAACTTTGATTAGAAAATGTTTGAAAAATAAAAGCATCGACAAATCTTGAAAGACGATTTTTTAGAAGAACGCCTTCTTTATCAACCATCGTCATCAATGATAGATGAAGCTGATCCCAACTGGTTGGAAAACCTAAAATCAAAACGGCCGCATCTAGAATGCTGTCGCCACAGATTTTTATATTCTGGTTATCAAAACAAGTTGAGGCAGGAATCTGAGTGCGGATGGCATTTAATAATATTCGGTCGTCTGGAAATTTTTGGAAATAATTTTCTACGACGCGTTTTTGGGACAGAAGGCGCATCTTATAGAACATGTGCCAATCGGTCATCACTGCATTGCCATGGATGTGCAAAGAAGCGATCCCTTCGGGTGCGACTTCAAGGTAGCGATGGGCAATCAGGCCGCCGAAGCTTTGGCCATAGACCTTCCATTTTCGATTTTTAAGGACCAATTTCCGCAAAGCCTCTGCATCTTTAACGATGGCTCGGCTGCCATAAAGGGCCAGCCGCTCAATATTGGCAGTCGTTAAATCAGTGGGGTAGGGATCCGAGCATCCTGTGCCTCGCTGATCCATATAGATGATCGGTAAATCTGAAGACTTTGCATTCGTTTGAATTTGTCCAAAGGCCACATGGGAATGGAAAGTGGGTCCCCCGTTGAAGAAAATAATCGGAGTTTCGTGCGGGCCGCCGAAATTTCCGTAATAAAATACTTTAATCTTGGACCCTTCAGGGTGGCTCCAATCCTCGGGAACTGTGATTAAGCCTTTGGTGAAATAGGCAGGGATTTCAACTTTAAAGTCTTCGCACTCCTGGACCTGAGGTGATATGTCATCTGCTTGAGCTTCGAATCTTGTCATTAAAACTGTCATTAATGTTAGAAGCAATAAGACATGTTTTAGCATTGGAAAGTCCCCCTCAGAACAATCATGAGGCCTTGATCATTAAAAGGTTGTGGGCTAGGGGTCAAATATTGATTTCAAGTTTGCAATTTTTTTGATTTTTAGGGCTCTACAGCCACCTATTGCGCCGCTGGGGGACTTTGTGCAGGCAATTTTTTCTTTTTAGATTTTTTATGGGTCTTGTTCTTGGTTTTGAGTCGACTTTTTTTCGCCGAAACCTTTGTTTTAGCAGCTGCTTTAGCAGGGGCTGCTTTGACTTGTGGGGCAGGACCTTGGGCAAAGATCGCCGTGGCTGTTAAAGGTTTATTGTTTGAAGGCTTTTGGCTTAACATTCGACAAGTTTGACTTCGACCACGACAATCGCCAACCCATTGAACAAAGTGGGATCCGGGTTCAGGGGTGGCCCGAAGGTTAATATTCTCGTTCAGTTCGATATTGGTTTCGGTTCCTACATCGTCGACCTGGCAATCATTTCTTTCGTCATAGACAACACAGACCCGTCCTTGGCCGGTGCCTTCTTTATTTAAAAGGAGCCCCCATGAATCTGCGGCGACAGTTTTTTGGACAAGGACATTGATGAAGAAAACGACTAAAAATTTCAAGATCATTAAAGCAACCTCATCGGTCCTTTAACATTAATCTTCAGTGCTAAGGCCGCGCCATCAAAAAAGATGAGGTTCCAAAATTCTGGCCTTTTCATTGC
>JAYWEQ010000007.1:0-17580 GCA_043779185.1 Pseudobdellovibrionaceae bacterium | reverse complement strand
TATCCACAGAAAAATAAATTATTACGGCTAAAACACAAAAAAATGTGGAAAACTGATTAAATTTAGACTTTAAATCGCCGAACTCGCTCTAATTAACGAGCTGAACGGCGATAATCATGCGGTGACGGATCGAAGTATTGACGTGCAAATCGTCGGCCTTAGAAAAAAACTTGGCAGCGTCGGAAAGTTTATTGAAACACTTCGTGGCGTTGGATACCGAATGAGGAATTCGGCTTACTCGTTTATTTTTTAATTTTATAAATACCATATTCAGAAAAAATAGCTTGGGCTTCAAAATTTGTATTTTCGTTAGCAAACTTAATTGGTAAGACAAAAAATTCAACATCCCTTAATTCTTTGATCGCCATAGGGACAGTAAACCTCTTATATTCTGCCATCCATTTTGGGATGATATTTTCTAGCAGATTTTTACAGCTGTACATTTCAGTTTCACTTTTCCCATCAATCCATTCGTTAAGAACACCATGGCTCCAAACGCCTAAAGAACGAGTCAGCGAAGCATCCACAGAAATCCATTCTTCGACTTTATTGTCAGAAAGACCTGATAAACGCCATTGGGACATTGATTGGTGCAACAATTCTTGATTACTCAGTGGATAAGTCATCAGCAAATGATGCCAAGAACATTTTGCTGAAGTCATTAATGGCAAAATTTGGTAAAAATCTCCGCAATAGACCTGGGCTCTTGATTGGCCCTTAAAAAATGAAATAATTTCCGAAGAATCTACGCGCGCCATCTCAGCTCTCATAAAACTAGGACGACCCAACTGGCTGCGCAGATGTTGCATCAAACCGACACTAGAAAGGAAAATCAATATACCATAAATTAAATATTTTTTTGTCGGTCGCAAAAAATAAATAATAAAAATTAAACTGGTGAACCAAAGTGGACCTAAGTAATCTCTAAAGTGAAAATTCTGAAATTCCTTGCCCGTTAATAAATTAATATTAACTAGCATATAAAACGAAATCGGCACAAAAATACTTAATAATTTACGTCTTGAAATCTGATAAATGCCAATCCCCAAAAGAAACATTCCAAAAATAAGCCCCTTATCCATTAAAAATAAGGGTGACCACTGATGATTAAAAAAGCCACTGCGTGGAAACACTTCATTGACATAAGGAATTGTTGTTTTTGATAAAGACAACGCAAATGAAAAAAGCACGGTGATAGAAAACGAGCCCAGCGCTAGTCCTCGTCTTATTTTTGGGATTTTGAACCAACCAAAAATAAGCATCCAGAATACGGTTATAAAATAAGAGGCCCAAGCATAAAAAGGCGTTAGAACAACGATACCTCCCCAAAAAATCGTTGAAATAAACAAAATTGCATCAGCTTGCCAAGGCTTCCTTGTTTTTGAAAATAGCCAATAGCAAAATAAAAGAGTCCATACCAAGAGGGGTAGTTGATACTGCATAGGACTTATAAAGCGATTCAGTCGACTGAAGTCATCAAGCTGTCCTTGCCATAACTTTAAAAAGCTGATGGCCGCAGGCTTGAAGACATAAATTCCATCATCTAAAAATAGAACCAGTCCCAGTAAGGCTCCAATTATCAAATCCCCTAATAGGAGCCACGAAAAAATACCTAAGACACTGATCACCGCAGTTCGAGTCAGAAATTTAATAACTAGGCTTTGGGTGACAACATTGCTGAATGGAAATATTTGGTCTAGGCCCGCCAAAAATTGGCAGGAATGAAAATTGATTCGATCTTGGAAGTTATATGAAACGGGCACACCTTGACAGCCATCGGTCGAGATATGTTTTATCACAATCCCATACCATGCCTCATCAGGATCCCTGAAAACTTCCGGTGAGTTTCCCACTTGCCAAAGGTCGATATTCAGCAACAAAAAGATCAAGACCACAATTGTAGATAAAAATATTTTCTTTCTATACATAATTCACCTTACATCTTAGGATGAATTCATGCCAAAAGCCAATCTTTGGATCCTATCTCCGTGTTATTTTGACGTTCCGTCATTCAAAAAATTAAGATCTGATACTCTCGCAAGCCTTATTTCCTATTCTGATAAATATGATATCAAATTTGCACTGATTGATGACTCTGCGGGACTCGATGCTGGCATTAAAGACCTTCAGGCTTTTTCTGATGTTCGAATTATCACTCCTGATTTTAACCTTGGCCATCAGCGCGCTATTGTTTTTGGTATCAGATTACTTCGATCCGAAATTCACGAACAAGACTTGCTGGTGACCATGGACTCGGATGGCGAAGATCGCCCCATTGATTTGCCTCCAATGATCCAAGCCCTTGGCGAGGACCTCTCGCATCATCAAATTATTATTGCGCGGCGAACAAAGCGGAAAACAAGTTTAAAATTTCGTTTAATGTACTCTGCCTTCGTGATTTTATTTCGGGGCTTAACAGGAAAAATATTACGCTCTGGAAATTTTGCTCTGATGCCAGGTCGAACTGCCAAAAAGATTATCTTTCACCCTTACTTTGGACTTTGTTACTCTTCAAGCCTGGTAAATATTAATATTCCCATTGTCAGCGTACCTTGCGAACGGGGTGCAAGATATTTCGATCAATCTAAGATGGGGTATTTTAACCTTATCATGCATGGTTTTCGAATGTTAATGCCTTACGTGGATCGAATTGCCATGCGAGCCATCATTGCATCAGGCGCTTTGGTCGGATTAACAGGCCTTACGGGATTGATTCTTTTGCTCTTAAAGATCACCGGCTATCTATCAATATCAAGTTGGTATTTATCGATTTTGTTTATTGGCTTTGTCCTTTCCTGCTTATTTTTGGGAATATTTTTATTGCTGTTTACGGTTTTTATTCAAATGCAGAGCTTGGTTTTAACCAAGATTGACCAATGACGACAAAAAGTCAGAACTTAGAATCTCATTTGGAAGACCAGGCCGAAAAGGCTGACCAATTTTTAGATTTTTTTTGGCATGTTATTCGAAGTGCATTTATTTTTCGGACTCTAAAAAAATACAATAAAACAAGTTCAGTCATGGATATCGGAGCTGGGGCTGGAGTTTTTTTTAAACATTATTTAACAGAATGGCCTCACTCAAAATATTTTTTTATTGAACCGATTCAAACATTGCGCGATCGAATTTTAAAATTTCCTGGAAGTCAGGTTGTCGCTGATGAAAAAGCTCCGCTCGATCAAGACGCCGTTGTGCTGTTGGACGTTTTAGAACATATTGAAAAAGATCAGGCCTTTTTAAAGGATCTTTTCCCCCGGATGGATGCTGATGGTCTTTTAATTATAACCTGTCCTGCTTTGAATATTCTATGGTCAACATGGGATGTGAAAATGGGGCACTTCCGTCGGTACACAAAAAAATCGCTGATTGCTGTTGTCAGCCAAGCTGGCTTTGAAGTCCAAGAAGCTCGATATCTTTTTCACTTATTTCTACTGCCAGCACTTTGGCGAAAATGGCGACCTAGTGCTGGCGCCGAATTCCCCCATTTATCCCCTGGAATTAATTTAATTCTAAAAGGTTGGGCCTACTTTGAATTACTTTTTTTAGGCTTTTTGCCGTTTGGAACTTCGATCACACTTGTTGCTAAAAAGATTAAATAGCGTCTGTGGGACTTTTGCGAACAATAATGTGTTCGCTAGTATTTAATTTTTCACTGGCCGTACGGGCTGAATAAATATCATCAAAGCGGCCACAGTAAATTAAAAATCGGCGATGAATATCGCTGAATTTAAAATTAATGTCTTGGCATTCATTGCTATATTTTTTCATCATCTCTTTCGCTTCTGATTCGTCGATGGCTGAGCCGACTCGGATCGTAAAATAAAAATCATCTGAGGCCGGTGCCCGCTTTTGAGTATCTTTGGTCTCTTGAGACTCTGTTGGCTCGGCGATAACAGGCTCTAAAAATTCTTCTTTTTTGATGACTTCGTTTTTTGCAAAAGTTATTTGGGCTTTTTCATTCCTTAGAAATATTTTAGCCGAACCAAAGCCCGCCAAAAAACAAAAAAAACCAAAAGATAAAACAAAAGTGATTTTTTGGACAATGTGACCACTAAAAAAAAGGCGTTCAAGAAATTCAGCCTGAGAGACTTTTAAATTTTTGAAACTTTCATTATTGATTGTCATGTCGTCTTTATCGGCTAATTGAAATGTTTCTTGAATTGAGATAGCCTAGCTAAAGTACCAATAAAAACCCAGACGATAGTCGACTCAGGCTGATACAAAAATCCTTCAGATCCCATATGCCCAGCAAAGGATGCCAAAAGAGCGCCAACGGCTCCAGCCTGAAAAAAAACTAAGGTTCTGGAATCCGGCGAAAAAGCAAACAGCCCCTTTAAGCCCTGAAAAAAAGTCGATATTAAGAAGATCATATATAGCAGTAAACCTGGAATTCCGATTTCCACCAACAATGCCTTATAAAGATTATCTGCAAAGGACCAGCTTAGCCCGTATTGCGCATCACTTTGTATCAACTCTTTAAATGGCTCTGCTGCCGCACCCACTCTTGATAACCCTATTCCTAAGGGGGCCTCGCTGACGATTTGGACAACCGAATCATACGACCCGTGCGATCGCTGCTCCCAAACTTTTGAAATTTGACCTAATGCTAGCAATCTTTTCTCAGCCATCTGAAATCTTGAATCATCAAATTTAACTGAAAGACCAACCCCAACCGAAAGGATCACCAGAAAAATAAATGAGTACGTGACCTCTCGGATATTTTTTGCAAATAAAATAAGGAACATTAAAATACAACCAAAAAGGGCCTTAAGCAGAGCCGCCCTGACCTGCGAAATAAACAGGATATACGTGACCGCCATCATTAACAGTCCCCCGAAAGGCACAGCCCATCTAGGACTTTTTTTAAGCAAAAAACTTAAACTAACGGGTGTCAGTAAAAAAATTAACGTGCTTCCTCCACCGGCGACATTAGAAGTTCCAAACGGACGAAAATAAGCTCCACCAAATCGCACCCCCATCGCTTGATGATAATATGACGACCAACGAAGTAGGCCCGCTTCACCGACGCTAAACTGATAGGCTGAAGTAATAATTTCGACTGACAAAAGAAATAATGCCATCCAACAAATAAGATCCAGATCATCAGGACCCTCAATGGCGGTGTATGAAATAAAATAAAGCAAAAGCGCCGACACATAAACTTTGTAGGCAGCCAGACTGGCCAAAAGGCCCAAGGCATGAGGATTCAAGAACTCAACAAGAATCCAACCAATATGCAGAAGGAAAAAGAAAACAAAGGGCGCCTCTAAAACTTTCCGACCGCTTGAATCCTTCAGTCGAATTTGAATTAAGCGCATAAATAAGCAAATGATCAGCAAATCAATCGCTAGACGAAGAACCGTATCATACTGCGTGAACAGCTTAAAGGCGCCCTCAACACTTAAGTAAGCTAGGACGATGCAAAGACCGTGAATAATCGAAGATCTAAATATTAAAACGACACCCAAAATAAACGGCAAATAGAAAAAAGGAGTGGCTTGGATCCATGGGGATAAGCCGAACACTGACAAACAAAATGCAAGATAGTAAAAGGGTCCGGGAATTCTTGCGATCATGCTACTCAGTCTGCCACAACGGCATTGATTAACCAGACTAGTTTTTGCCGCCATCAAAGCCTAAGATTTTAAATATGCAAAGAATTTTATTTCTACATGTTTCGGCCATTTTAGGGGGATCTGAGCGCTCTTTTTTAGACCTTGTAGAAAAAGCAAATATTGAGCAAAGAAAAAATATCTTAGTCGTGCTTCCAAGCGAAGGACCTCTGAAGCAGGCCCTTCAGCAAAAAGCTCCTGAAATAGCTATCCTCATTATTCCAATTCCAAAATTTTTTGCAAAAGGCTCGCGCAAATTACCTTTTTTGACTCTTTTTATCGCAGCCCTAAGTCTGCCACTTTTATTTTTTTACTTTCGCCGGTTGCTCAAAGTTATTTCGAACTTTTCGCCCCAGGTTCTTTATACCAATGGCCTGAAGTGCCACTTCATCAGCCTGGTCTTAAAAAAAATAATTCCAATAACTACGATCTGGCACATGCAAGATTTTTTTCCCACACTCAGATATGTTAAGGTTTTTTTGCAAATCATTGGAACGCAGCCAGAAATGATTATCTGCAATTCTAAAAGTGTCCAAAATAGCCTTGAAAAATCACTACCAACCTATTGGGCCACGAAACTGACAACTGTTCATAATGCCGTCGATCTTCACCAGTTTTTTCCAAGGTCCACATCCACCAAAGATTTAGTGACGATCAGTATGGTGGCGATGATTACACCTTGGAAGGGTCAGGATGTATTTATTGAGGCCATCAAAGAGCTCCAACAACTAAACCCTCATTTAAATTTTCAATGTCAAATCATCGGCGATGAGGCTTATCAAACTTATGGTGAAGCTGGCTATAAAGCTAAATTAATCAACCGCGTACAGGAACTTGGACTCAATCAAAAAATTAAATTTTTAGGTCTTATTCAAGAAATTGAATTGGTCTATCAAGATTCCGATATCGTTGTGCACTGTTCAAAAAGCCCCGAACCTTTTGGACGCGTGATCATTGAAGCCATGTCGTCGGAATGCGCCGTGATTGCCACCAAGGGCGGAGGCGTCGCCGAAATTATCAGTCATGAAATTGATGGTCTATTGGTTCCCCCCAATGCGCCTACCGAGTTACGCAAAGCCTTGGAAAAACTTTGTACTGATAAATTTTTTCGCCAAAAAATCTCAAAAGCGGGACGACAAACCGTTGAAAGGCTGTTTTCCGCAGATCAGTTTTCCAAAACTATTTTTTCAAACATAGAAAAACAGAATTTTATATGATCCAAGTTGGTTTATTTCTTCCCTTTATTTCCGACCATTGGCACAGCATCGAAAGATTTTCTCAGTTGCTTCAAGAAAAAAGCCCTCTTTTGAATTCAAGTCTTCAAATTAACTTAATAAGACCAAATAACGCTTGGGAAAAATGGGGATCAATCTTAGCTCGCAGGGGAATCTATACGGCCTCGGCGGCCTTTCACAGATATGATGTTTACCATATTGTTGATCAATCTTATTCTCACGTTCTTCAATTTCTTCCTCATAAAAAAGTTTTAATCACTTGCCATGATCTGGAATTCTGGAGAAAGCGCGATGCAAAGAACTCCTTGATCCGCCGCTGGATGGCAAAATCCCTTTTGATGGCCGGTCAGATTTCAACGCCAACTCATGTAATACAGAAAGAATTATTTAGCCTGGCGCAAGAGATGCAACTCCCCCTACCCGCTTCACAAGTCATTCCAAACTCTTGTGGTGAAGAGTTTAAAAAATCTCTTGAGCCTGATCAGATAATTAAAAAGTGGAACTTACAAAGGCGGCCATTACTTCTTAACCTCGCTAATACAGCCTGGCCCCGAAAAAATTTTTCATTTCTGATCGAACTCTTAAAAGTTCTGAAATCTGAAATATCAAATATTTTACTCATTCAAGTAGGTCCTACCTGGTCAGCTGAACACCAAAATAAAATAAAGCAATATCATTTGACTGACCATATTAAACACCTCGAAAATCTTTCTAGCCAAGAAATTGTCGAACTTTATCAGGTCGCAGATTTGTATTTGCAACCTAGCACTTATGAAGGCTTTGGCTATCCCCTGCTGGAAAGTGTTGCCTGCAACACACCTTTCCTGGCGTCAAATATCGACGTTTTCTCAGAGCTTTTGCCAGGCCATAAGGGCCTTATGGCTTTGGATCCAATAGCTTGGAAGAAAGAAATTAGAAATATTCTTTCAACTTCTGAAGTCCGTGAAAATCTATTAGCAGAACAGCAGCAACTTTTATCGGGATACTCGTGGAAAAATCAAATTCAATCCTATGTGAAAATTTATGAAGCCCTCGCAAAAAATTAGGGTCGCATTTAATGGCAGTTGCCTTGATTCCACCAAAGTCGGTGGCTGGTCCAGATATACGACCGAACTTATCAATCATTTAAGGAAATTCCATTCCGATCAATTAGATATTTTAGTATTTCAAAATTCAACCCGGCAACTTCATACATTTTGGGAGCAAGTCACTTTACCAAAACTTTGCCATGAAAATAAGATTCAGATTCTACATGCCCCTGCCAATGCGGGTCTTCCATTAGGGGGATCATTTAAAAAGATTCTTACAATTCACGATTTGTTTTCAGAAAAAGACTTTTCGGTCCGTTCTGCTTTGAAATCATTAAAAAATCTTAAATCTGCACTTAGGTACCAAATAGACTGGCAGAGCTCCCTAAAAGCTGCTGATTTAATTATCACTGTCAGTGATTTTTCTAAGAATGAACTTCTAAATTATGGGATTAAAGATCCAATTCTTCGAATTTATGAAGGAACCCACTTCACAATTAAAAATCTAAAAGAACCCACTTCGACCGAAAGGCCCTATTTGCTTTATGTCGGAACATTTGGCGGCAGAAAAAGAACTGATTCTTTGATTGCAGATTTTCTAAAGACCAATTCAAGCATCGACTTGGTTTTAATCGGCAAGGGAGCTAATAATGAAAGCCGCCGATTTTCATCGGATCGACTTTTCTTCTTTGAGAATGTCTCAGATGATCAATTAGCCACCTATTACTCGAAAGCTTTGGCCTTTATCACATATTCAGAAGCGGAAGGCTTTGGTCTTCCCTTGGTCGAAGCTATGAATTTTGGAAAACCGGTTTTATACACCGGAAGCGGCGCCATCCCCGAAGTCACAGGCGACGCTGGTCTTGATATCAATCAACAAAGCTTAGATGCAATCCTCAAGAGGCTGCAGTCCCAGCCTGAATTGTTGAAAGACCTCGCCGACAAAGCTTTGCGCCAAAGTCAAAAATTTAACTGGAAAATAGCCGCTGAAGAAACTTTTTTGGCCTACTTGAATTTACTTACGTCGGATAAAAAATCAGCAACAACTGCTTTATAACTAAACTTTTGCACATATACTAAAGCCGCGTTTGCAATTTCAGTTCTTTGATTAGAATTACTTAAATATTTTTCAACCTCAGCCGCAAATTGTTCGGCGGTATCAGCAATCACAATTGTTTCACCGTCTTTAAACCCTAATCCCTGGGCGCCCAAAGTTGTCGCAATCACTGGAATCCCATAAGCAGCGGCTTCAAGAATTTTTCCCCGGGTTCCACTCCCTGACAACAGCGGAACGACTTCCAAGGCACCCTGTCTTAATATCGAATCAAGCTGCGGTGGGGATGAAATCAGATCAAATTTGTTTTCCTCACAGATTGCTTTAACCAATGAGCCAGGATTTCGGCCTACAACAATCATTCTATACTTTATTTTTATCAGTGGATGAACATTTTTTGCATACCATTGCAGGCCCTGAATGTTAGGAAAATAGTCCAATGCACCAACAAATAAAATTTTGTCATTTTTTGCCGTTACTGACTGGGATTCCGGCAAACTTACACCGGCACGGGTCAAATAAATATCATTTCGTTCACTTAAAATTTGTAACTTTTTTTGATCCTCTATGCTGAATGAAAAGACTAAATCAGCTTGCTTAAGGACCCAAGCCTCTGTGCGAATCAAATTGCCCGTGCGCACTTTTTCTATCAATTTTGATCCAGTGATCTGTTGGTATAAGTCGGACTCAACATTGTGTGCGATATAAATAATTGGTGGGGTCCTCTTTGATTTTCCTTTTAATGCTAAAATGGCCGATGATAATTCTTCAGCGACAATCAGATCAAACTTTCCCTGTTCAGCCAATTTTTGTAAGGCCGAAGAAAAGGCCGCACCAGCCCGCCTCTCATGGTAGGAATTAAAAAGGCCAAGAATTTTTTCACCATAGGTTCTAAATGACGGAAGTCCCCCGTCATTTTTATCTGAAGGAAAAATAGACTGAACCTCATGACCATGATTCCTAAGCTCTAAAATAAATTGCCGAGCTCGTTCAGGGGCGTGCCCTAATGTGTTTGTCGGATTTTCTTTGGTCATATAAAGAATTCGCATTAACTAGGTCCATTTTTTGGTTTCAAAACCTGAAGATATATCTGTAAATGCTTTTCAGCCATCTTTTCCCATGAAAATTTTTGGCTGATAGATAAAGATGTTCCTTCAAGTTCTTGTCTCAAGTTTTGATCTTTCAGAATCGCGATGGCTTGTTGAGCCCAATCTTTCGGTGCATTTGATTTAACGAAAGTAAGTCCTTCAAGATCCGGCTCGTGTAAAACCGGAGCCGAAGCTAATATGGCCTTTCCTAAAAATAAGGCGGCCTGTAAGCTTCCCCGCCGCGGCGATGCCCCATCTGAAAATGGCAAAAGCATGAGCTCACATTCTTGAATTTTCTGGCTAGAAATTATTCTTGATTGAGGACCGCTCCAATCAATAGATTCCACGAAACCCTCACGATCTGCCCATTGCTGCCACTTTTTAACTTCTGAATTGTTTTTATCGAAAGCTCCAATTAAACGAAGGCAGGCCTTTGGAATTTCTTGTTTAATAATTTTAAAACTTTCCATCAAAATATCCAACCGCTTAACACCGTTGATAAAGCCAAAGTATCCAATCATAAATCTTTTTAATGGAAGTTCTTGTCCCGGAAGCGGCAAATTCGACCCAACCCACAAGCAATGCAGCTTTTCTTTCACCATCGGCCACAACTGAAGGATACTTTCAAGGCGACCCTGGTCATTCACAATAACCGCCGCCGCTTTTTTTAAAAGGGTCCGATCTCGCCAAATTTGATTTTTGGTCTTTTGAAAAACCTCATGAAAAGTCACAACCAGCGGTTCTCGAAGATGTGTCAGATAATAAATTAGAAGATAACTTTGTTCGATACTAAAGGCTTCATACTGCAAATGAATTAAATCAAACTTCTCGGTCTGAAGTGCTTTTCGAACTTTTAAAAGAATTCTAAGGCCTTTTAGAAACCGGGGACTGGAATATTTTTGCAAACCCAGATGGCTTGATTGAATATTTTTAGAATTAAGATATTTTGAAAGGATTTCGGTGTAGTCCCCGATCCCGCAAATAATTGGTGGTGCATTTGCAGATATCAGCAAGACTTTCACAAGCTTGGCACCTTACGAACTAAGATATAAATATTAAAACCTAGATCCTTTTTTGAAATGGCTGATAAAAGTGTTAAGACTCCATTTGTAAGTTCAATAAAAAGATTTCTAAAAACTCGGAATGAATAGGATCTAGGCGCATCCTTCCATTTTAAATTCCACATTTCCGAACTAGAAAATCCATTTTCTAAAACCTCAAACCCACATCCTTTCGATAATTCTTTTAAGGACGTTGGACAGAAATGGTTGATATGCACGTAATTACCCATCATTCCTTCGTTGGAAAGCCGAAGAGAATTAAGTGCACTTTGTTTGAAAGCTTGAACTTTATAGTTCGGGACTTTTATATAAAGCAAACCACCTTCTTTTAGAACACGATGAATTTCAATCATGGCTTGTTTTGGATCCGTTAAATGCTCTAGAACATCTATGATTGTGACGATGTCATACTGCTGATCCTTAAAAGGTAATTTTTCAATGGGCGCAGCAATCACATTTAAGTTTTTAGAACAAGCAAATTCACGAGCCGCAGATCCCAGCTCAATACCGGTGGTTTTAAAAGAATCTTTCATGAAATTCAAAAATGCACCAGTTCCGGCACCAATGTCCAGCAGCTCACCGCTATTTTTATATTTAAGAATTGTTTTTTTTATCTGGCTGAAAATACTTAATTTTCCAGAATAATTAAAATCAATCGAGACATCGCGATCGGTCCCGGCATACAAGGCCGAAAAGAACTTTGGATCGGCCGGAATGCTTTCAACAAAAGCCATCTCACATTCTGAGCACGCAAGAAGACTCGAATCCCTTTCAAAATATTCTTGAAGATCCGGATGATCACTTTTTGAATTTTTCTCAGTTCGAACAATTCTTAGCTTTGTTCCCGAGCAAACTAGGCAGCGCTGACGCTGATTCCATTCAGTCAAAGTGCCTCCCTAGACCGCTTCAGCAAGCGTCCCGCCCATTGGCCTCTTTCTTCTTTTCGTAATAAAATAAACCAGCATAAAAATAAATAAATAAGATTCGCGGTCAACCCGAAGACTATTAATTGAACCCAACTTAAAGAGTAAATATTGAAAACACCTCTTAAATAAAAAATTCCGTAAAAATAAAATATTCCAAAAACAAGTGGCAACAGAACAACCTCTAACAGATTACGCCAAAGCAGATTTATTTTTTGCCGTACGGCTTTTAAGATCCAGATCATTTTTATAACGCCATATCCAACTGCTGAACCAACGATCGGGCCAATCAATCCGAATGACATTGTTGCGCTGACCCCAATTGCAATATTAGCGAAAGAACTTAGTAATGACGCTTTGGCGAATTCATTTTCGCCATGCGCGGCTGTCAGCATCCAACCTAGAAAAGAAATTAAAGAAATTACATATAAATTGAATGCGATGATTCCATTAAAAATAATATTTGCCTCATAGCTTTGTGTTAGCCAAAGGGCCAAAAAATCTGCATTGAATACAACAATGCTTCCTCCGCAAGCACTTGCTAAAATAGCAACTGCTTTTGTCAGATTTAGAAACAGATACTTTGCATCTCCGCCTTCGTTATAGACCTGTGCATAGCCAGCCCATACTGAATTACCCAAAGCTGTAACTTGACCCATCAGCATGGTTGGTAGGCGGACCCATAAAAAAAATTTCGTTACGTCTTGGGGACCCATGAGGAGCGAAATAATAATTGTGTCAGCCGACATGCCAATCTTACTTGCCGCATCCATTTTAATAAAGGGGACGAGGGCTTTCCAATATTTCGGTGAGAACTCTTTTAAGTCCAGCGTCACTCGAGCTTGAAAATAGATTAAAATAAAAAATAAAATTTGCCCCAGCAAAAGAGCCATAAATTGACTTTCAATATTTTTAAATATGAATGCTCCAACAACGCTCAAGATAATAACTGATAACCTTTGAAGCGCCATATTCATATTGACTAAATAAGACTTATTTTGAGCTTCTAAAAAAGACTGTATCACCAGGAGTGGTATGAACAGTAGCGCAAGGCAACCAATTGCACTCGACCAACGAATCTCAGCACTCGAGACTTCTGATGCACCCAAAATCAGCGGCGCGAAAAAAATAAACAGGGCAGCAATAGGAAGTATGAAGGCAAGAATTCTAACACCAAACGAAAAGTAAGTGCCTAGCTCATTTAATGATTCACTGACTGAATTTTTTCTTGCCAGCGACTGCGATGAAAAGGATTGAAAAGAAACTGCTAATATCGAAGAAAAGCCAATCCACTCAAAAATTGTTCTATAAAGCCCGAACCGGACATCCCCTAATAAGTTTAAAATCAGTGGAGTTGCTAAAAATGATGCTAAGATGGTGATTATATTTAATCCCAGCGAGCTAGTTAAGTTTTTTATTGAATTTTTGGCACGACTCAAAAATATTTTCCTTCAGTTATTTTGTAGATCATTAAAATATGGAACCTTATTCTTGCCCCTTAATTCACAAGCCCTTCTGAAATCTGAAAAAGCTTTTCGGCAATGACTTGATTAGTGTACTTCCTTTGTACTTCTTCTCGAGCCGCTTTTCCTTTTTTTTCGACTTCAGAAGGATTTTCCAGCATCAGCTGCATTTTCAACGCTAAATCAGCAGCATCACCTTCTTTAAAACACAGTCCGCTTCCAGCGATAATCTTATTCATCGGATCGGCGTCAGAAGCTAGGCACGGCTTTTCGCAAGCCATGGCTTCAATTAGAACGTGGCCGAATTGTTCTCGCCAATGCGCTCTGGTCAGCGAGGGTAAAACTAGAACATCCATTGCTTGTAGGTACTGTGGCATTTCCTCGTGGGTTGGTGCGCCCGTGAAAATCACCATGGATTCGATAGAAAGCTTTTTGATAAGATGACGGAGCTCGTTCTCAAAGGGTCCTCGTCCGACAATAAGGATTTGAAAAGGCAGATCCTTCTTCGCCTTTGCAAGATAGTCCCTTAATGAAGCCCCGGCCTGTAACAAAATTTGAACGCCCTTTTCCTCGACCAGTCGCCCGGCAAAGCCAAAAGTCATCGCTGGGGGAAGGCTTAATTTTTTTCGCGCAATATTTGAATTCATCGGCGGAAAAAAATCTATGTCGACTCCCACCTGAGGCAAAATATGGATTTTATTTTTGGGATATCCTTTACGCTGCCACACTTCGCTGGCGGAATCAGACCCTACAATTAATCCATCAGAGAGGCTTAAACATTTTTTTTCAACCCAAGAAAAAGGCTGCGAATATATCTTGAAAATATTTTGAAACGAATAGAGTAAAACTTTGACTCCAAATTTTTTTTTCAATCGAAGGATTTGCAAAGTCGACAAGCTGTAGGGCTCTTGTTCAACAAGCCAAATTTGGCTGTCTGTCTTTTTTAGAGCCTTTATCAATTGCCAGGGATGATAAAGCCTTGTTGAATTATGAAAATCGAAACCTGCTTCTATGGCTGTGCTTTGAAATTTGGCTTGGGACATTTGTTCAAACTGAATTGTTCGCAAAGTATCTTTAACTCTGGTGGGCACAATCATATGGACGTCAGAAAAAAATTCAGTCAATGCTTGAACTTTAGCCTGATTCATCGGTGTCACATAGGTATGAGATATAATTGTGGTTCTCATGGAAGCTGGCTCACTTCTTTAAAAGCTTTTTCATATTTTAAAGCGACTTCAGGCCACGAGTGCTGTTCCACAGACTGCCGCGCATTTTTGCGCATCAATTCAACGTCCTGAGGATTCTCCATAAATTTTAAAATTAACTGACTTAATGTTTCATCATCTCGGGAATCGTTCAAAACAAAGCCATTTTTTCCTTCAGTGATCAATTCAGAACAGCCTGAGCTTTTTGAGAGAATAGAGGGACATCCGCAAGCCAAAGCTTCGGCCCCCACCAAACCAAATGGATCATAGTGGGAGGGTAAAATAAAAAGATCAGCCGCTTGATAGAACGGAATGACATTCTTTTGGGAACCTACAAAAATTATTTTTTCTAACACCCCTAAAGTTTGACTTAATTTTTTCATTTCTGCAAATGGACCTGCACCGACAACAATCAGTTTCCAATCCCTTCGAATTTTATCAACTTTGGAAAGAGCTTGCAAAAGAGTCCGAAGCCCCTTTCTTTCGAAAGCACCAACAAAAATGAAAATGGCGGCGGACCCCAGATTTGGATATTGCAGAGCCAGGAATTTTTTTGCCGCGGTCGGATCGGGAGAAAAATCAGTGGAGTTAACTCCATGAGGAATAATCACAACATCTTTTAGGCCATAAAGATTTTTCAGATCCTGTCCAACCTGCTCGGAAATGGCGATAAAACGACGATGTCGATTCAGAAAGAAAATAAGACTCTCCCATACTGAATCGTGAAAGACTTGAATTTTCTCTTTTAATCCAGTTAAGTATGAAACGTATTGAACCTTATGGATTTCTTGCTTCCATCTTTTTTGAATAAACTGAATCGTAAAAATGTCAGAAAAAAAAGCACATGTTCCCGTCGCGTGCGTCAGTTTCGTTTTTGATCTAGAAACTAAAAACTCTACAAAAATTCGAAAAAAAAAGTCCTTTAAAATCAGTGGCCTGCGAAAAATAACGGGGACTCCAATCTTAATAACACCTTCGGGCAGATCGGCGTGACTGGATGCTAAAACCCTAATTTTATTATTTACAATTAGGTTTTTGATAATCTCAAGCGTTGAGCGCTCTTGCCCGCCGGTTTTATTGATATCATGAATTATAAAATCTATTGTCATAAACTCAGCACCTCTTGATAAAGCTTCTGGTGCTGTTCGCTAATCTTTTTAAGATCAAAAACCTCTTGGTAGCGGATCTGAGCATTCGCAGAAAAGCGATCTTGCTCAGCCGGCGAATTTAGAACTCGCTGAATGGCGGTCGCCAGTGCCACCGAATCCTTCGGCGGTACAATAAGGCCCGTAATTTCGTTTTGATTCACATAAGAAACCCCAGTCAAAAGCTCTGTCGTGACAAGGGGGCGTCCGATGGAAAGTCCTTCGATCAAACAAATTCCAAGGGCTTCGCCTTGATTAATCGAAGGCAGTACAATTAATTTTGCGGCCTTGTAGTAGCTTGGTAAATCTTCATCACTGACCGAGCCTGCAAAAGTAATTTTTGAACTTACGCCAAATTCCTGTGCAATTCGAATCAGGCTTTCTTTTTTACTGCCTTCACCGACAATCATAAGGTGCCCGTCGGTGCTTTTCATGGCCTCGATTAAAAAAGGCAGGCCTTTGTAGGAGACCAATCGTCCAACGAACAAGATGATATTTTTTGAGGTTTTATTTAATCTTTCAGTCAATACTAAATTTTCATTCCTAAAATCCAAAGGCGGAACCGAAAGTGAGATGATACTTAGTTTTTTTTGGTAATTTTTAAGGGCTTCAGAAGAGCTTGCCAGCTGTGGTGACGTGGCAATAATTTTTATACAGCGTTTGAGAAAAAAATGTAAAATGGGATTATAAAGTTTCTTTAAAAGCTGAAAACTAACGATATCGCAATGATATGTAGCGACGATGGGAATAGTCGTCCAACTAAGAAGAAGCGAAATCCACGGATTTGGAAGATGAAGGTGGATTAAATCTGGCTTTTCATCTTTGATCAATTTAAAAAGGCCCGACACGAAGGGCGTCGAGGCCCATGTCCACCACGTCTTCAAAGTTCGAACTTTGAAATTTTCTTCATGCTGAATATCCATTCCGGGTTCGGCGGTGCCAACTAATGTGATATCAAGTCCTGCGGTCGACAAACTTCGGCAGATATGAAGAATGGAACTTTCCATGCCACCTTTTGATGGGGGCAAGTATTTTCCAATATGCATCACTTTGATCATATCTTACCGAGAGTGCTGGTAGGTCAGCGTTGCTAATGTGACTGATATGATGCTGCCAATAATTGTGACCCAAAGCGCCGTTCTTGCCAATTGATCTTTGGTCACGGTGATTTGAATAATGTCATCATTCTTGATTGTTGGATAACTTCCAGCGGTGTCTTTGGACAAGTTCTGGAAATCAAAAGTCTTGAAAGTCGCTTTGGTTCCAAGCATCGATCGAACATGAATCTCATCCAGCTCCGCACCGTCAACGGTTCCTCCCGCATAAGAAAGGACTTCCGCAAGATTTGTGTCGACAGGGACGTGGTAAACGCCGGGTAAGCGGACACCGCCCACCAGGTTTACTTTAATTAAGGGCTTTCCTTCAATTCGACCCGCAAAATACTCTGACCCCGATCCCATCGATTGGCCCGAACCCAAGGAAGGCAATTGCGCATGAGCCGTGGATACCAAAAGGAGGCTTGAAAGAAAAATTTTTAATTTCTGGGAAAGATTTTTCATTTCACAAATTTATCATAACTTAACGTCTATTTTTAACTTTTAAATGAACAGCACGACCAAAGACAGTGTCTCAAAATGATAGGGTCTAAGGGGGTATAAGTCCTGCTTTCTACCTAGTGTTTAGTCGAGGTTCCATAAATAACCAACAGTTTTTCACAAATATATTACGGAATCTTGCTAGTCGTCCGATATCAAAGGAGGATTAAA
>JAYWEQ010000006.1:0-23944 GCA_043779185.1 Pseudobdellovibrionaceae bacterium | reverse complement strand
CATAAAGCGCTTCACCTGGCGCTCATTCTCAGAGGGTAACAAACTACAAGTGGCGTAAACAAGGTAGCCCCCGGGCTTTGTCATGTCTGAATAGCCGGTGAGGATTTGCCATTGAAGCTCGGTCAACCGCTGGATGTCAGCACCTGTGACCTTCCATTTTTTATCGGGATTTCTTCTTAAGACTCCTAAGCCCGAGCAAGGAACATCTAATAAAACTCGATCAGCGGCTTTTTCTAATCGCTTGATGACCTTTGTATTTTCAATCAAACGCGTTTCAATAATATCGACGCCATTTCTTTTTGCGCGAGTGCGAAGCTCTTGTAGTTTTCGATCGTAAATATCCAGCGCTATTATTTTTCCTTTGTTTTTCATTAAGCAAGCCAGGTGCAAGCTTTTTCCACCCGCTCCAGCACAGGCATCAATGACGCGTAAGCCGGGTTCGATTTTCAGAAAGGGTCCGATTTTTTGCGAGCCTAAATCTTGCACTTCAAAAAGACCTTCTTGAAAAGTGGGCGATACAAAAACATTTTTTCGCTCGGTCAGTCGCAAAGCCAAAGGGTCGCTAGCCACTTTTTCAACATGGATTTCTTCTTGGTTCAGCCTTGAAGCTAAAGAATCTCTGGATGTTTTTAAAGAATTTGTTCGCAAATAAACATCAGCAGGTTCATTCAAGGACTTTGCGAGCGAATTCCAATCAGCTTTCCATTCATCTTTGAGGATTTTTAAAAGCTCGTCAGGGTAGGATAAAAGAATTCCTTCGCTGGTGATTTTTTTTCGGCGCTCTTCAATTTGATGACGATCAATGTTATCAAATTCAGGCCATGGAATGGGCTCGTGATTTTTGCAAACATAGTAGGTGGCCCAGACTCGTTCAATTTGGCCGGTGCTCATGGTTTCACCCTGGCGATAATCAAGATCTGAAAAACCGGCCAGCGACCAATACAGGCGCCACGAGCGGACTAAATCGTAAACACTTTCAGCAAAAAAACGGCGGTCCCTAGAGCCCCATTTGCGATTCTTTTTTAAATAGGATTCGATCACCTTATGAGCATGGTGTTGGGTCGAAAAAATATCTTTGATGGCTAAAGCCATCTGATCAATAAGTAAACGATGAATTTTCAAAAGGTGAAGACCGCTCCGGCGCTTAAAAAGACGCCATTAAATTGTCCACTGCTGGTGATCAGAAGATGATTTTTCAAACCGGTCTCGATAAAAAATCCAGCATTTTCGTAGATATCAAAAAATCTTGCCCCAAGTAGTAACTGATAATCAAAACTTAGAAAACTTTCGTCTTTCACTTGCCGAAAAAAAACACCGGCGCCAGCGCCAGCCCCAAAATATAAAGGAAATTTGGAAGCCGCATCGGGAAAGGTAAGAACCGGCATAAAACTTAATTTAAAAGGTTTTTCGCCGACCACTTCATACTCATTGGCCTCGATTCGAATATTTAAATCCATCAGAGTCGTGTATTTCTCGATCCGATAAGTGACACCCACACTGTAATTACCGGTTTTTTCAGCCCGCTCGTGCTGTCCCCATTCCCATGAGGTCGACTCCATAAATTGTCCCGCATGAATGGCCAAATAATGATCTTGGTCAGTGACAGAGGCGGTGGCTCGATGCCCATTGGAAAAATAGGTCCCGGCGGCTTCCCGTCCAACCTCTTGGGCGCTGGATTGAAAGGCAAATCCCATCAACAAAAAAGCAGTCAAAATCGATTTTTTCATGCCCCATTCTTACCAACCTTACACAGCCATGCAAGGAAAAATTAATGCTTAGTGTTAAGCATCGAAGGTTGACCCTTTTACTGGGGGCTCCTACTTTAACAAGAATGAGATGTCCTTTCTGCAGCCATCATGACGACCGGGTCCTCGATACTCGTATTCAAAAAGACGGCTCGATTCGCCGACGCCGGGAATGCTTGGACTGCAAATCTCGATTTACTACCGTTGAAACCTTAGTTGTGAATTACCCTGCTGTGGTTAAAAAAGATGGCCGCCGGGAAGCTTTCTTGCGTGAAAAAATTCTGAAGGGTTTGCAGGCCTCTTGCCAAAAGCGGCCGGTCAGCCTTTCAACTTTGGACGCCATCGTTGATCGAATCGCTTCTTGGCTGATCAATCGCGGCGATTCAGAAATTCCTGCCCGCTTGATCGGCAAAAAAGTCATGGCCGAGCTTAAGCAAGTCGATGATGTAGCTTACGTGCGATTTTCTAGCGTGTATCGAAACTTTAAGGATGTGCAGGAATTTGTTGATTCATTAGAGGACTCTGAACTGCAAGAATTTGTCGATGCTAGAGATCCACAACTTCCACTCACTCCACAAAATAACTAAGAGAACTAAAACATGAGACGCACTTCCCGCGAATTGGCCTTGCAGATTCTTTTTCAACGTGAATTCACTTCGCAAATAGATTTTGATCAATTTATTGCGATGCTTGATGAGCCCGTCACCAAAGACATTCGCGACTACACTTTAAAATTAGTCACTGGTGTCAGCGAAAATAAAGATCAAATTGACCAGTGGATCCAGGCCGCCAGTCGCCATTGGAAAATGGAGAGGATGAGCGTGGTGGATCGCACGATTCTACGCTTGGCTTGTTATGAAATCCGAATGCTCAATTTAAAATCCCATATTGCCATTGACGAAGCGGTGGAAATTGCCAAAAAATATGGCAATACAGATTCGGGCGCTTTTGTGAACGGCATTCTGGATCAGATTAGCAAGGAGTCTTAGTGATCACCACACTCTCACAAGCCAGCGCTTTAAATCCTGGTGCTGAGCTTTGGGTGACCGCGGATCTTGAGAAAAGCAAATGGACCGCGAAAATAGATTGGTATTTAAATTTTCAAATTGTGAAAGCCTCTCGGCATCAACCGCCCCCCTTGTCCGAATTCTTAATTAAAATCATTGAAAAAACGAATGTTGAAGTTCAGAAGCTGAAGCCTGTGACGTCGGCATCGCTGCTGATTTACTCGCAGGCATTGCTTCCGAATAAGTGGGTGGCCGTGGTTCCTTATCATGATAACTTCAAGGAATGGATGAAAAATATTTATAAGGTTCGGGAACAGCTTCAAAACCCTTCCTTAAGAATTTTTTTGCCTGCCGGACAACTGACGACGACCATCACAGAACAGCTGCTGACCACAGAAGATGAAAAAGAAATGACAGTCGTTCTTGATCTCTTGAACTAAAAACGGCGACAATAGAAGTATGGAAAAGTGGAGTCAGGGCCTACAAAGGCGATTAACTAAGCTGGAACAAAAGATTGAATCGGTCCTGGTTATGGACTTACAGAATAACCCTTCTCAAACTGCTAAAACGCTGTTCGAACCTCATCATGAATCCGTCCTTATTCGAACACTCTCCCGAGAGTTGCCGGAAGATCTTGAAGATCGAACGATCATTCTGTTTTCGCGGCTGGCGATATTTTTTGATATCGGGATCTTGCTCGAGAAAGAAAACTTAAATTGGAAGGCACAAGCCTACTTTGAAGAAGGCCGCATGAACCCATTGGTTGATCAGGCGATGGAAGTCAAAGGCGGTCCGCAAATCAGCCCTTTGCAAATTGTTAAAGCGCCGGCTATTCCGTTTTTGAAACAATTAGGCATTCATGAAAAAATTAGAAATCCTGAAAATCTAACGGCCTTTTTACTTCGACCGCACGATCAAGTAAGCTTCCTTGTGATGACAAGGCTGGCGGGCCCATGGCTAAAAAATCATATGAATGACATCCACCAGGAAATATTGAAAGCCTTCGCATGAGTGAAACTAATTATACAATTTATATTATCTCCGACAGCACCGGAGAAACCGCCGCAACGATGATTCGTGCCGCCCTTGTTCAATATCCTCAAAAGGATGTTAACATTATCCGCTGCAAAAATGTAAGAACTGAAAATCAGGCTGAAAGTTTAATTGAAGAGTGTTTTCAAAAACGTGGAATGATTGCCTACACAGTGGCCAGCACGCAACTGCGGGTTAAATTAAAGGATCTGTCAGCCGCTAAAGGCATTCCCTACATCGATTTACTAGATCCCTTGCTGAACACACTGGACGCATTTTTTGGCGTGTCCTCTGAAAATACAGTTGGCGCCTTGCGGGTCGTGGACGATCTTTATTTTAAACGAATCGAAGCGATTGAATTTACTGTCAAACATGACGATGGAAAAACGCTGAACGATTTAGATAAAGCCGATATTATTTTGGTTGGTATCAGCCGTACAAGCAAAACACCCTTGTCGATTTTTCTATCCCATAAAGGATGGAAAGTCGCTAACGTTCCTTTGGTTTTAAATACTCCGTTACCGGCTGAGTTAGCAAAAGTTGATCAGCGGAAAGTTGTCGGTCTTATTATCGACATGGAGTCTTTGCAAAGAATTCGTAAAAATCGTTTAGAAAAATTTGGCCAAGACCCTGGCGGCGAGTATGCGTCCCTATCCCATATTCATAAAGAGATCGAATACGCTGAAAGAATTTATAAGGAAAACCGCCGATGGCCCGTCTTTAACGTGACGGAAAGAGCCCTTGAAGAAACGGCGTCCGAGATCGTGCGAGTCATCGCGTCTCGGATGGGCTTACCCGAGAGCGTCCTCTTCTAATTATTTCTTACCTTGGAAAACGAACGGATAAATCACTGTCGTTGGTAAATGATTCGGCGCTTGAGGGAAAACGATATTCTTCACCACTTTTTGAACGCAGTTTTCTAAAGACGGTAAATTCACATTGCTGGATTGTACAGCGATGGTTTCAACCGGACCCTTCGGACTGATTTTCCATCTTAAGGTGATGCGACCCTCTAAATCTTTTCGCGACAGCAGTGCCGTTTCGTAGCATGTTTTAATCGCCCGACGATTTTCTGCTAAAGCCTTCCTAACGGCTTCTTTATCCAATCCGCCAGCCACTTCCATTGTCCCGTCACCACTTAAACCGCTGGAGGATCCGCCCGAGGCCCCTTCGCCTCCACCCAATTTCATTCCCGCCGAGTACTTGCTTTTTCCACCTGTCATGCCAAGGGCACCGACACTGTTATCGTCTGTGACACCGTTATTTCGCAGAGTGGTTGAAGCGCCCGCTAAAGAATTATCCCCTTTTGCACTGCCACCACGACCTCGGCCAATTTCACCAGCCGGAGGTTGTGAGACCACGATCTTTCCAGATTCACCCGTCGCCGTATCTGAAACAACGCCCTTATTAACAATCAAATCGGCAGAAACTTTTTCGCCTGTTCTTTTTCCGCCACCCAGTTTTCCAAGCAAACCAACTGAATTCACATTGGTGACTGGCGCCGGAGAATTTAAGCCGGCCCGGTTTTTTTCAGCCTTCGTTGTATTTTTAACTGACGGAGCTGAGGCCTTTGTTTCTTTGGCGGTGACCTTTTCAGTTTGGAAAGATTTCTTTGGTGCCGGAGTTTTTGTTTCCGTCACGGTTGTCTTTTTACTTTCCGCGGGTGGAGTTTCTCGGGGCGGAGGGGGCGGCGGAGGCGGAGGTGGTTTTACGACCAAATCCTGCACCTGAATTGTGGCAATCCGAGGTGGTGGCTCAGGCTCTTTCACAGCTTCTGGCGGTCGAAGGGCCATATAACCAGCCATCAAACAAAGAAGTAATAACAAAAACAGCAGCGCACGAACCATCGGATCACGCAACCACGCCAACGGAATGATTTCGACTCGAACAGGAGGAACCAATCGCACGTAATATTCGTATTCATTCGTTTCAATCGTAATAAAATCAGAGGTACGAACTTCAACTTTTTTTCCTTTATCATCCAAAGTTCGAGTGATTTCCTGCCCTCGATTATAAATTTGAAAATCTTTTTTCTCGCCCTGGTTTTCTAAAAAACCAACGCCTGGCATTTGCTCAAGCCATGAAAATTTGACCAGCGGCAAGGATGGGAAAATAAGTACAGGTGAATTTCGTTTATCAAAGTGACGCACATTTGTAATGGCTTCAATGTCTTTGCGGAAATAAATAACTTCCGCCACAGTCCCTGGGGATTTTGAATTCCCTTCGGTGTCTTTAATTTCCTCGACAGCTCGGGTTAAAACTCCGCGGCGAATCTGAGATTCCGCCAATTCATCTTCAACTATTTTAAATTCAAAAACTCCGGATGCGATGGACTGATTTGAAAGGACTAATCCTTCTCCGACATCGCGATCTGTTTTTGACTTCTCTTTTAAATTAACTATGGTCCAAAGACCAAGATTGGGATCAAATTCTCCAGCGCCGACCCATTCGACCAGGAAATGCACTGGCTTCACTGCTTTAGAGCGCATCACAACATCACAAGAAGGAGATCGACCCACCAGCGTACTTCGTCCCGTCGGAATAAAGCGGCTGAGTTCCTTACCTTTTTGACTGACGACAATCGTTTTCATTACTTTCCTTTAACTCTGAAGTAGCGATTTCGACCTTTTCTGTCGACTTCTAGGTAATCATTATAATTATTTCTTAAATAAAGAAGTGAATCAAAGGATAGGTCCTTTGTTGAAATCTGAAGAAAAAGATCCGGACGTTTTCTTTCGCCCTCAATCACTTCTCCTTCAAAGTCTAAAACTTGGCCATTTTTATTTTGTCCCAAACCTGCCGTCGCCGAATTTTTAGGGGCCGCTACGGTCTTTCCCGCCGCTGCAACTTTTTCTGAGATTCCAAAAGTTAAAATCAAAAATCCAAAGAGGAGGGCTTTTTTCATCCAGTAATTCCTTTCCACTTTGCAATTAAAGCTTCTTGATTAGCCGCTTTCAGCTCACTAAAAATAAAGTCCCGCATTGATTGATGGACGGCTATCTGCAATAGCAGCCTCACCCGTCCTTCATAGTAGGTCTCTTCAGTAATTTTTTTATCCGTTAACTGCGCGTCCCAGAAAACCAAGGCCGCGGTTGGATTTTTGCGAAACAATTCTTGAGCCAAAGGAAACCTGGATGGGGCTGGCGGCTCAGGAAGTTTTTCAATTGTAACCTGTGGCAGATGATTTTTAGCTGCGTCTTCTTCTTCGACCTGATTTTTAGCGTCAATTTCAGTTTTGCTTTTATTAAACTCATCGGCCTGGTTTTCATACTCTTTTGCAACATCCCCTAAAGCATTTTCGTATTCAACTTTTTGCGGATCCGTCAAACCGGGTGGCAGTGGCGATTTACGAATGGACTCAGCCGTGGACTTTTCTAAATCAATCGCATTTTGAAGCATCGCCATTTTATCTTTAACACTGATTTTTCCAATCTCCTTGGCAATTTTCTTTCGAATTGAGTGAGTGTGGGCGACCAATTGTTCGACCTGACTATTGTATCGCTTCGCACTCCAGGTTGGTTTTGGCACAGGAACTTTTCCAAACTCAGCAAAAAGTTTTGATTTCTCAGCGGGAGCATTTTTCTTAGGGATAATGCCTTTTAAAAGCTTCTGCTGGGCCTCTGTGAACGAAAAATGATCATGACCACGCTGAATTAAATAGGCCGTGTAGAGGATTCTTTTTTCGTCTTCATCTAAGCGTTTCTGTTCATTTAGCAAATCAATGATTTGCTTGGGATGAGTCAGCATCACCAGATTATAAATATAATTCCTTTTTTGCGCTGGCAAAGATCGAATTTCTTTAAACTCTGGTTTTAATAAAGGCTTATTCAGAGCACGATGGTAAACTAAAATATTAAAGTTTAAATTTTCATCCTTGGACGGTTTTTGCAAGGCCGCATCATCGACAAAATAACCATCGGCCCGCATCGAAGACAGGGCATTCGACCGAACGGGCAAAAACTCTTTCATTTCTTTGGTCGGCGCCGCTACGGCACGCCATTCTTTCATAAAGCTATCGTACTTTTGAGCTTTGATCAGTCGATCAAAATAATCAGTATAAGCTAAGATGGCCTTCTGCTGATCAGGGTTAGAGGCTAAAAACATCTTCAGATTTTTTTCATAATTTTCGAAATTATTTCCCTCTAAACTTTTTTGAGCTAAAATCAAACTGGCTTCGCGATAAACATCCAAAACTTGTTTGTTTTTAGATTTTTCTACGCCAGGATGATTCACAACTTCGTTATACATGCCTAACTTAAATCGGCTGAATAAAAGCTTATGAAGATTGTCGTCAGTGGGTTCAATTCTTTGCAGCATTTCAAGTTGTGGCAGAGCTTCTTTGAAAAGCTCTTTCTTTAGCATGAGGGCTGTTGATTTTCGGATCAGTTTTATATTTTCCGGATGGTCAGGATGCTCTTTCACAAATTCCTGAATCAATCTTAAAAGTTCAACTTCGTGCAGCTCAGGGTCTTTTTCATAATTCTTATCCACAAGGGTCAGAACTTTGATTTGTAGAATTGTATGCAAACCTTCAAAGGCTTTGATTTTCTCACTCTTCGCTTTAAAAATAGGATTCAGCTGCTGTAAACAGGAAATATCTTTAGTGTCATAGCAGGCATCCATCCATAAACTGTAAATTTGATCTTGCTTACTTGAATTCGGAAACAACCTTAAATGAATTTCAATCAGTTTCTTTAATGCGGTCACGATATAATCTTTGGTCAGCTTTTCAGGCATATTTAACCGACCCGTATAAGCATCGACAAAATTCTTTATAATCGCCTCAGAGTTGTCTTCTAAATTAGGTCCCTCTTGGAAGAAAAATTTTTCTTTCAAGGGCGCATCCATGGTTTTGATCTGATTGTCCATTTCAGCGATCGCTTTGTAAGCTTCAACTGTTGGATACTCTCTTCTTTCGTAGCTGACTTTTAAGGCTAAAATTCGAGCTCGCTGAAGAGGGTCTTTTTCAACGGCTAGTAACTCTACAAATAAGGGCTGTCGACTTTTCTTTTTATCTCTTTGCAGATAATACGATAAAGAATGGAAGTAAAATTTTGCCCGGTATCCAAGATCTGAAAAGTTTTCGACGCCGAATCTAATAGTCTGCATTTCGTCGTCTTTTTGTCCGACTAAGAAGGCCAAATCTCTTAAAGAGTCCTCAACGAAGGAGCTCTCGCCATTAACTTTAACAACTCGGATGAGATATTTTTTTGCATTTTCAAAATCATTCAACCCGATATAGCACCAGCCAGTTTTATAATCTGCTAATGCTTTTTCATGAGGATTCATGACCCTGTACAACCACTGGTAGCTTTTAATGGCTTCCGCGTATCGATCGTGATCGTAATCAAGTTCTCCCACCATGAGGGCCATTGTCGTCGCCAGTGGGTTTTTAGAATCTAGCTTGATCGACATAATGAAGTAATCCCGAACTTTATCATAATGTTCGTACTCATATTCAATCATACCAAGGAGGTAATAAATGCTGCCCAAACGCTTCGGCTTTTCTTTGCTGAATTTTTGCAAATCTTCTAAGGTTTTCTTGGCCGACGCTAGATACTTTTGTTCATCGCCACCCAAATCGGCTTTTTTAGTCCTCTTCAGACCCAAGGTTCTTGCCGCCGAGATATACAGCTGACTGCGCCGAATAAATAAATCAATTTTCTTTTGTTTATCGCTTTCCGTTTTAATAATTAAATTAATGGCTTTGATCTGCGTGTCAATTTTTCGCAAGTCTCCGGCCTGATCTAAAACGGGAACAACTCTTTTTGAAACGTCGGCCTTACGAATCTTTTGAGCTTCTGTTAAAGTTTCGACAGGCTTTTCGACAACAGGTTTCTTTTCAACGGATAATCCAGCAGCGTTAAACGGTTTTGCAAAAGCTAAAATGGGCACTGCTGAGATCAGCAGTGGCAATAAAACAGAGACGGCCATTAAGGCTTTTAATGACATTGCGACTCTCCGATAAAAACGTGGCTACCGATCTCATCGGTCCACTCTTCCCCTGTGCTCGCGGGCCAAAGCTCATATCCTTGCGCCTCTAGGACCGAAGATTCTGGAAGACTCTTCACTTGGCTTAAAAGTTTTTGCTCTTGGGTGACCGCAATGGCGGAATATCCCAAAACTTTTTCAAGCTGAAGCTCGATACGAGTTTTTTCTTCTAAAAATTTCTTTTGAAGATAGGCTTGAATTTTCTTTTTCTCTTCGGTTCGTTCGCTGAAATTAACTAGATCGATACGAACTTTGTTAATATTTTTTTCATCATCTACCAAGAGCTTAGCTAAGGACATTCGCGTTAAATCTCCCCGTGCCCAATCAATATATGTAAACGTCCCCGTCTTCAGCTCTTTCATGTAGAATCGAATGGCATCGACCGTGGCTTTCAATTCCTTTTCGCGACAAAGACGCTTTAAAATATAAATTTTTATCAAATAGCTTTCAGGATCTAAATAGCGGGAAAAGAATTCTGACTGCTGGGATGCAATCGCTCCCAATGCGATATCATACTTGCCACCTCGAAAAGCCGCCCACATTTTTTCGAACATGATTTGCCTTGTTTGAGCATAAACGGGTGGAATCCACGAATAAACTTCTAAGGCATCGTTAAATCGTTTCGTGGCGTACAACGTGCGCCCCATCTGGTGCAAAACGTTAAGATACAATTGATTGAGCGACCGCGTGATACGCCCGCCATTAGATTTTTTAATGTAGGCTGCGACTTGCTGGTAAACAGTAAAGGCCTCTTCGAATTGTTCATTCAAAGCTAAGTTGTCGGCGCGCTCTAAGGCTTTATAAACTTTAAGTGCGTCTTTTTCTAAAGGCGTCCCTTTCAAGGTTAATTGACTATCCCAGGCCCTGACAACGTCAAATCCTACATTTGGCCTGCGACTTAGAATTCCCCTAATCTGAGACCATTCAGAGATATTTAATTTTTTCTTAAAATTTTTACGGATAAGAACCCGCATGCCCATATCATCACCGGCTGCTTCAAGGTCTCGTAACTGCGACACCAAGTTTGCTTCGGCCGTTATGCAAAAGAGAAGGATGATAAGGAGCCATTTTTTCATTTGGAAGGCTCCCCTTTATTTGTATCACCTTCAGCAATAAATAAGATCGATTGAAAACCGCTCATTCGAAGTACTTTCACAACATTAAAAACCGTTTTATAAGGTGTCGATGCATCTGCAACCACATTGATATTCACAACTGAATTTTTGCTTTCATTGGCCGCATTCTTTATATAGTTACCAACTAGGGCCTTTAGCTGTGCCAATTCATTTGGGTTTTGATTAAAAAAGAAACTAAGTGGGTACTCTGTTTTAAGAGTTGGTATTAAAACTTTATCATTGGTGATCACAACTTGGGGGGCTGTTTCCATTGCTTCTTTACTGACACTTTTTGCGGTTTTCATATCCTTTGGAATGACGATGGCGACACCACCTAAAACAGTCGACATCATCAGAAAGATAATGATTAAGGTAAAAACATCGATCATCGTTGTTAACTGCAACGTCACCGGACGTTTTCTTTTCACTTCACTGAATTCGAAGCTCATTCGCCCACCTTCATGTCTTCCGGAGAAAGAAGAACAATATCTTGTATTTCCACCCGAACGCCATCCATCACGGAAATCAGTTCTTGGTAAGTTGCAGAATCAGAAAATATCATCTGAATTGATTTTTCTTCTGGAAATTTACCCTTAAATTCTTTAATGATATCGTGAGCGATTGATTCGACTTCCCGTGAACGCATATTATCAGGTGCCCTCAGCACCGTCTTTTTGATTTGGTCTGGATTTTTTCCTGCCCATTTCAATTTCATTTCTAAGTTTTTTCCACCGTCCACTTTTATATAAAGCTTAGGAGTTGTGGGCGGCGGAGTTTGGGGGTCTGTCACGACGCTTGTTTGCGATGGCGGAACTGTGATTTTTGTCAGCTCAATGAATGTTGTCGACAAAAGCAAAAAGAAAATCACTGATGTCAGCGCATCCAGAATCGGAACCAGTTCAGGTTCAGGGATATGTGCCTTATGAGAGACGGAATCAAAATCCTCAAACATTATTTTTCTCTTTCAGACTGTTCAATTAAAGTGATGAAATTGAAGCCAATTTTTTTAGCTTGTCCGATAATATCATCAATTTTAGAAACACAAAGGGTGTAGACCACCATGGCTGTGATACCTACCACCAGACCAGCCGCTGTGGCTGTCATGGCTTCAGCAATACCCCGACCCAAAAGCTCTGCTTTTTTTGAGGGGTCTTCTCCGGCAATGGCCGCGAAAGTCTTGATCAACCCTGAGATGGTTCCCAGAAGTCCCAATAAAGTAGCGACACTGGCAATCAGGGAAATAATTTGCATGCGTCGCTCACATCGTCGTGAGATATCAACGACCGCTGCGCCCAAAGAGGATTTCATAGCTTCCCGGCCGCTTTCAACGGCCAGCAATCCTGCTTTGACAACTTCCATCTCAGGAACATTCGGGGATGTATTGCACATTTGTAACGCGGTCGTGTAATCACCCTTTAAAACATGCTGACCCATGGAATTGATGGTCGCCTCCGAAGCCGGTTTAATTTTGAAATACAAAAAAGACAGTCGATCCCATGCCAAAAATAAAAGGCTGAGGCCTGCTGCTAAAATAAAATAGGATGTAAAACCACCCTCAGATAAAAACTTCGACATTAGATCCATTTTGATTCCCCCGTTGGCCTTATTAAATTGATAAAAAAAATTTAAAAGTTAGATTAATTAAAAGTAGTAAACGACGCCCGCTTCAAGAAGTCCTATTGTTGTACCCGTGATGACGCCTAAAGCTCGGCGCTCAACATAGGCGGCTCCGGCATTAAATCTCAGGTTAAAGTAATCTCCGAGAAAAAATGTCTTTCCAATCGCCATTTTATATTTAAGACCATTGCCCGTATCCTGCTTCACTAAACTGATGCCCATATTAAGATAGGTATCACTTCGAATGATTCCGTAAGGACCCCAAGAGTCCTTGCCATAAATCGGAACCCAGTTCACCTCAACACCGTAAGAAGCCGTGACTTTTTCAAGCGTCACTTCAGCGGTCTTTCCAGTGCTTTGCAAGGGACCTAAGTCCCTGACCTTTGCCGCAATGGCTCGCTCTTGGTTCACATAATAAGGCGTGTAGTTTAGATAAACTTCCCAAAACTCGCCGATGGCATAACCAAAATTCAGATCTATGCCGTACATTGTCAGGGGGGCATCCGAAAAATCGTAGGAAAAGTAGGGATTGAATAAAAACTTTCCTGATTTTATTTTTGCTTTTCTTTGCACAGCGACAACGTTATCAAACAGACTACTGATTTCATCTGAGTTTCCCGGCTTTAAAGAGTGATCCAAGCTGCTTCGCTTCGGAACAGAGGTTGCCGGATCGACTTCAATTTCCGTCGAGGCCGGTGGAGCTTCGGCTTTTGCAGTCAGCGAAGTCGTCCAAATACTTAATATGACAAACACAATTTTAATAGAAAATAAATTTTTGTTCATGTGGTTAGTCCCTATGCGGACATTCTGACAAGTTTTTAAATGCAGAGGAAACTTTAATTCATCATGCACCAGACTTAGGTCAGTGAAATGTATTGAATTTTTTTTTAGTCTCATCAAGAATAAGGAATGAACCTATTTTTCGCGTTTCACAATCCTACGAAGGTCCAGCATCAAAACCTCACGACTGAGGAATTCAAGAAAAAGCTGTTGGAAGACACTAACTTATCAAACTGGCTGGTTTGGAAGCCCGGCATGAGGGAATGGCTTTCCGCCGCCGACGTTCCCGAGGTCAAAGACCTGTTATCTCAGGCTCAAGTTCCGCCTCCTTTGCCACAGCCACCGCCAATTCCACCGGCGATGAAGTCAAGCCTTGCGGATAAGAAAGACGATGATGGGTTTTTTATTGTCGATTATGCGGAAGAGGAAAAACCAGTTAAAGAAACTCCAAAGAACAAACCTGCAGCGTCGCCAAAAGCCAGCGAAAGCTTAAAGACGCCGACGCCGGCCGAAAAAGCCCGTAATGAGCGCGAACATCCTCGGATTAAGGGGCGATTAAGAACGATCATTACAAATCGCGAGCGCGCCTTTATTACTTACACCCGAGATATTTCCTTGGGTGGAGTTTTACTAGAGCATTCGATTCCTGATGATTTACTGAAAGGGAGCGTCGATATTTTTATTACTGCCCCCACCGGTAAAGACAGTATCGTGTTTAGATGTCAGCCCATTAAAAACCAAAGTGGCCAGTACCGCTTCTCATTTATGGGTGTGGATGCTCAAAACCAAGAGAAACTTTCTTCTTGGCTTGATCATCTTGGGCTTGGAAAATAATATTTAAAATATCTCCTAGGCCTTGTCCTGCTGGGCAATGGCCTGATAAAAAGTTTCAATCAAGGGTCGAATCGGTGAGGCTTTCTTAAAATAAAACATCATGTTCACCTCATACTGAAAATCATTTAAATGAACTCGCACCATTCTTCCTGATCGAACTTGTTTGCGTATGGAATGGGCGGGTAAGAAACCCCATCCTAGCCCCGTTTCGATCACTCGCTTTAAAGTTCCCACGTTTGAAGATTCAAAAATGGCATGGGCTTGGACTTTCAAATCATGCATTTTTTCGCTTAATAACTTATTAAAGCCAGGGTACTCTTCGACAAAATTGACAAAAGGATGATCACTCAATCGCGTCAATGAAATCTGTGATGGCATCTCGGTGTCTTTTCCAGAGCCAACAAGCCAAAGCTCTTCCTTCGTCAGGAACTTTTCTTCGACAGCGGGATCCATTTCTAATCCAAATTCAACCTTTGAGTCTGGAAGGATTAAAATATCCAAAGCTCCTTTTTTAAAATTTTTAAAAAGCTCATCGCCATGGTGGTAATCGACACGAACTTGTAAATCGGGATTGTGCCTCATCAGTCGACCAATGATGGGACTCATTAAATGAAGACCAATGGAGCTTAAGGTTCCAATCTTGATAACTCCCTGAAGTTCGGCGCCAATGGATTTGATGGCGACTTCAGCGGTTTGAACTTGCTGTAAAATCTTTCGGGCGTGTTCGTAAAGGATTTCTCCCTGCGGAGAAGGCTTGATCTGCCTGACCCCTCGCACCAACAACTCGACACCCAACTCTTCCTCAAGGTTGCGAATTTGTTGGCTCACGGCCGGCTGGGTAAGAAAAAGCTTATCAGCAGCGGCTGTCATGCTTCCCTCACTGATCACAGTCACAAATGTCGTTAGCTGGTGAAAGTTCAACATACGAAGAATCCTCCTTGGAACTCATCCTCTTTTCTGACTATACTTTAAAGGTATTCAACCTTCGAGGACGATTTATGCTGCACCTATTAATTGTTTTATTCACGCTATTTCCTAACTCTCAAGCGCAAGCCAAGACTTTTACAAATGCATACATCTCTTTTAATATGCCAGACACATGGAATTGCACTTTAGAGCAGACTGAGTGGGTCTGTCGTTCGACCAAGAATGAAGAGTCCAAAGAAGCGATTGTCATCCTAACAGCAAAAGAAGTTGGACCGACGGACAGTTACCCCACTTACCGGGCACACCTGAATAGCCCGATCGCTGCCAAAACCGGAAGCACGTCTCAGATTGTTTATTCCGCTAAAGATACAAAAATTAATAATCAAGACTGGTTAGACGGTCTGCATATGGGAAGCGAAGTTCCCAATTATTACACTCGCTACGTCGCCACCATCAAAGATAATAAGATCGCAATTCTTGTCACCTTCAGCGCTCATAAAAATTTTTACCCCAAATACTCTCAATTATTTTTTGATGCCATCAGTTCTTTAAAAGTGAATGCGACCACTGATTTATTAAACCGAATGAATGCGGGACCTTTGCGCGGTGCCGGAGAAGATATGTTTGGCGCTAGTAACAATGGCAGCCTGATGCTAGACGGAGAACCCCCGGTTCCCACAAAAAAGAGCGGCAAGGGAAATCTTTATGTTGGTCTTGCTCTGATTCTAGCAGCCGGTGGCTTCTACTTAATCTATCGATCTAGAAAAAAATAAGGCTTTCCATGAAAAAATACATCTGCCTGGTCATGTTTGGAATATTTTCCTGCACGTCCTCTCCTATTCATCCATTTTCACAAGTTCAATTAGACGCACAGAAATCTCGTGCCCAGTATGAAAGCTTTGGCAAAAACTTTATGGTTTCAAGCCAAGGCCTTCGCTCGACAGACGCCGCCGTCCAAATCTTAAATAAAGGGGGGAATATTTTTGACGCTTTCACAGCTTTGTCTTTTGCCATTGGCGTCGAGCGTCCCCACTCAACAGGCATTGGAGGAGGAGGCTTCGTTCTTTTTTACAGCGCAAAGGAAAAAAAGGTTTACTCTTTGGACTTTCGTGAAACAGCCTCACGCAAAGCCCACGCAAAAATGTTTTTGGATGAATCAGGAAAAGTCGTCCCTGAAAGATCTCTGACTGGTTCGCTGGCCATAGCGACACCGGGCCACGTCGCTGGTGTCCTTGAAATTCAAAAAAAATATGGCCTTCTTTCGTTACCGCAAGTCATGGCTCCGGCCATTCAAATGGCGACGCATGGGTTTCCAATTTATCCCGCTTTGTATAAAGCTCTGACTCAAAGTAAAGATCGACTATCACAGTTTTCGTCATCTCAGAAAATTTTTCTAAATTCCCAGGGTCAGGCCTTGCCGGTGGGACATCAACTGATTCAAAAAGATTTGGGTCAAACATTGCGCCTTATTTCTAAAAAAGGGGCCTCGGAATTTTACAATGGCAGTATTGCTAAAAAAATCTCTGCGACAATTTCAAAATATCATGGCTTGGTGGATGAAACAGACCTTGAGAATTATAAGACAAAGTGGCGTGAGCCCGTTCAGTCGACCTTTCATGAATACCAAGTTTTTAGTCAGCCCCCACCCAGCTCTGGCGGCATCCATGTGATTGAAATTCTAAATATTTTAGAAAAAGACAATCTTGCGAAATGGGGTCCGCAAGATTCTAGATCTATCCACTTGACGGCCAGTGCGATGCAAAAAGCTTTTGTTGATCGAGCTCGGTTTCTGGGGGATCCAGATTTCGTCAATGTGCCCGTCGATCAGCTGATTTCAAAACTTTATGCGGCTGAAGCCAGACTGCAAATTCAACCCACTAAAGCAGCTATGGCTCAAGAATTTATGGTCAAAGAAGAGTCTCCTGAAACCACTCATTTTTCTTTGATGGACAGCGCCGGAAACGCGATCGTCAGCACTCAAACCATCAACGGATATTTTGGCTCGGCCCTGGTCGCTGAGGGAACCGGTATCATGTTAAATAATGAAATGGATGACTTTGCTGCCGATATCGGAGCCCAAAATCTATTTGGTGCCGTCGGTGGTAAAAATAATTTGGTCGCTCCTTTAAAGCGACCCTTAAGTAGTATGTCTCCGACTTTGGTCATGAAAGATCAGAAGCCCATTCTAGCTTTGGGAACGCCTTCTGGAACAAGAATTATAACCTGTGTGGCTTTAACAGTTTTAAATTTTTTAGAATATCAATTACCCCTGTGGCAAGCGGTCTCATTGACACGTTACCATCAGCAGTGGCAGCCCGATGAGCTGCAAATAGAATCCTCGATGTTTCCATTGGCCACATTGACCGAACTTAAAAAGTTCGGTTGGCACATTGAAGAAAAGGATCCTGGCTGCCGCATTCAAGCCATTTCAAGAGAAAAAAATATTTTGCACGGTGTTTCGGATCCTCGCGAAGAGGGCGCCAGCGTCGGTCTATAAACACCGACGCTTCTTAAAATTACTTAATATTACTTCGAAACTTTAATCACTTCTGGCTTGAAGGACTCAAGTTGATTGAGGATCTGTTTTTCATCTCCGAAAAGAACAACTTTCAACTGATCGACAGCTAAATATTTTCGAATCGCCAAGTTAACCTCATCCACTGATATTTTTTCGACATTGGCAATAAAATCAGTCAAATAGCTTGTCGGAATTTCATAAAAATCCAGAAGCAGTAAATTATAACCAAAGCGGTCAGCGGTCTCCAACGACCTTGGAAATTGTGCAATCATTTGTGCTTTTGCTGCATTTAATTCTTTTTCAGTGATGCCTTGCTCGATAAATTGATCATAGACTTTAATCGCTTCCTGCAAAGTCTGCCCGGCACTTTCATTTTTTGTAAACGTAGAAATCGAAAAGGCGCCTTTGTCTTTCCTAAATTCAAACCCTGATGAAATTCCATAAGTCAGACCTAACTGATCCCGCACTTTTTGCATCAATCTTGAAGCCATTCCGCCGCCTAGAATTTCATTGGCCGCTCGAAGTGCTAAAAAATCTGGTGTCTTACGGGCAACGCCCAAACGCCCCATGCGAATTTGGGTTTGCTTCAGTCCTGTTTTACTAAAAAGCTTCACTTGCAGACCATCCACTTGGCTGAGTTCCTTCATAGTTTCGTTTTTAAACGACCGTGCTTTCCAACCTTTAAAGGCATTGATGACTTGCTCTTCAAAGTCGGGAGTTAAACTTCCGACAACAGCCAATGTGCTGTTGTTCGGCCGGTACCATGTTAAATAATGCTTGGTAATCTGAGACTTCGTAATTTTTTTGATCGATATTAAATCGCCGGCGATATCTTTTGCGTAAGGATGGTCGCCAAAAAGAAATTTATCAAACTGATCGTCCGTATATCCGGAAGGATTATCAATTTTTTTAATGATTCGAGCTTTTACATTAGATTTCAGACGGTCAATTTCGTTTTCTTTAAAGGCAGGATTTAAAATAACATCACTGAAAAGACTGAGAAGTTGATTTTTATCTTTAGCCAGCGAGTCCGCTGAAAGAAAAGTAAAATCTCCGCCAGGAGACGTTGCCATTTCTGTTCCGATTTGACCAAACTCATCAGCTAAAACTGTCGCTGATTTTTTTTGCGTGCCTTGCTCCAGGAGTTCGGCGGTCAATGCGTTTAAACCATCTAAACCTACCGGCTCTTGGGGCAGACCGACTTTTACTAAAAGCTCCAAACTAATTCGAGGCAAAGTTTGGTCTTCGATAAAATAAATTTTTAAGCCATTCTCTAGCTCAACACTTCTTATCGGGCGCAAGGCAACCTTTGAAGTTTTTGAAATCTGATTGACGACAGGTTTTGTTGGCGGCTGACTTGCACATCCAGCGATCAGGAAGAATAAAAAATATTTTTTCATAGGGCCGCCTTTACTTTGGGCTCAAGAATCACAATAGATCTTTGATTGGTATTTAACATTTTAGCGCAGACTCTTTTAATATCCTCAGCCGTCACTTTGTTATACTTTTCAAGATCCGTGAAAAGGTTTTCATAGGATCCAGTGATAATTTCCGTCGCAGCTAAAGCCCGTGCTTTTTCATCAATCGTCACCAAACCATCAACAAAAGATTTCATGGCCAAAGTCTTTGCTTTTTGCAGCTCAGCAACCGTTACATATTGGGTGCGCAGTTTAAAGATTTCATTGTAAACAAGTTCAAGGGCTTTTTCCTGCGATTGCCCGGGCTTCAGACTTAAACCAACACTAAAAAGCCCATGGTCCTTCAATGAAAAGTGATACGCTTCCGCCGAAGTGGCTAACTGCGCTTGGTAGACTAATCGTTTATGAAGACGCGAAGAACTTCCAGATCCCAAAATATAGGATGCCAAATCCAAAGCGTACATGTCGGCATGCCCCTGTGGAAGCCCCTGATAAGCCACATCAAGACTGACATTTTGAACTTCTTGTCGAACAAACGCATTATTTTGCACAGTTTGCACAGGCTCTTTGGGTTGATTTTGGACTGGAACATCTTTATAGATCAGCTGTCCATAATATTTTTCAACTAAACTTTTCGCTGTTGAAGTTTTAAAATCTCCCGCAATCACCAGCACCGCATTGTTAGGGACGTAATACTGGCTGTAAAATTTCCTTAAAGTTTCGACATTGTAGTTTGAAATATCTGTCATCGTTCCAATCACAGGCCACTTATAGGGGTGCACTTTAAAAACATTAGCCATTGTCGTTTCAAATAACACACCCCGAGGATTATTATCCACACGCCAACGACGTTCCTCTTTAACAACATCTCTTTCGCTTAAAAGATCTTGCGGGTTCAGCGCCAGTGACGACATGCGGTCTAATTCAATGTCCATGATCATTTCAAGCTTCGAAGATGGCAGATTTTCATAAAAGCCAGTGTAATCAAAAGTTGTAAAGGCATTGTGTTGAACACCGTTCTCATTCATCATCTGATCAAATTGTTTGCCAGAATATTTCTTGGCGCCTTTAAACATCATATGCTCTAGCATATGAGCTGCCCCCGTCACCCCTTCGGCCTCATCCCTTGAGCCGACTTTGTACCATGTATGATAGCTAATAATTGGAACGGTATGGTCCTCTAACAGCAAGACTGTCAGTCCATTTTTTAGTTTGAATTTTGTGACTGGCAAAGAAATCCGAAGATCTTGGGCTTGGGTAAGGATAGGCCATAAAAAAATAAGTAGAAGGCATTTCATAAAGACTCCTGAGTGTTAGGCTCAAGGATCTATTATAAAAGTTATTGCACGATAAATTCACTGAAATAAATGTCTTTTACGATGCCTTTTTTCAAAATTCCGTTAATTTCGGCCGAGATACTTTGTTTCAGGAACAGTTTGCCCTGGATGCTTTCTAAATCTCCGAAAGCTTGCTCGTTTAAAATTCTGACGATCCGGTCACGGGCTTTAGCCCTGTTTTCTGTGTTAATGACTTCTTCGAAGCCATCTTTTCCCAGCATTTCTAAATTCACTTCTAAACGAATGGTTCGCTTGGGTTCGCCGCCCAAGTTAACTGTGAATTTATCCATGGTGTAAATAAAAGGTTCTTTGACTTCGTTTTCACTGGACGCCACATTTCTTTGGAGTTGTTCCTCGGTGATCTTGGGACTTTCCCATCCGATGGTCGAGGCATAGGTTAAATAAGCCCCGCCGCCCGAGACTGCCAGACATAAAACAGCTCCGACAATTTGTAGAATCGCGCCCATGTTGCGATGACGTCCTGGTGCGGGTTTAATTTCTTCAGCCATAAACACCTCGATCTAAGAATTTTATCGGCGAACCCGACCGAAGTCTTAAGACCTAAATGTTTGGATTTTTGATCTGAATCCTGGTATTTTCGTCCAGGGTCTAGACAGGTTGCTGAGTTCTCAATTTGAGATTCACCACTTCAGATAAGAAGACTTTCGACCGATGTCTAGAGGGACAAAAAATAGGAAATTCCATTGAAATTCTTAGCTCTGCTTGGTCTCATTATTTTTTCAAAATTGGCACAAGGCCAAGAGATGCCGTCGGCGGCGCCTGAACTTTTGCCAGCGGATCTTTTGCAAATTTCAAATACCGAGGCTTTTTCAAAATATGTTTTTTTAGTTGATAAAAAAGATCGCAAACTGATGATTTTTGAACGCAATGGCGAAACCTTGAAGAAAATCGATGAAGTTCCTGCTGATATTGGAAAAAATGACGGCAATAAAACGAAAGCCAATGATCATAAAACGCCTGAAGGAATTTACTTTTTTCACTCTAAGCTGTCGCAGCCGCAAATTCCTTTTTCAATGTACGGAAAAATGGCGTTCACAACAAATTATCCTAATCTGTTTGATCAGCGCGCCCACAAGACCGGTTCGGGCATTTGGCTGCACTCTATTCCTGAAGAAACGGCGCTGACGCGGGGCTCGCGGGGCTGTGTGGTGATTCGAAATAACGTCCTCGAAAAAATCAGTAACTATATTAAGTTGGATGAGACACCGATGATTATTTACGATCAGGTGGATTATATCACCAAGGAAGAACACTCCCGTCGCCGTGAATCCATGAGGCAGTTTCTAGAGGATTGGAAGTCGTCTTGGGAATCAAAAGATGTCGATAAATATTTATCCTTTTATGACCCCAGCTTTAATGCCCCTGGCTTTAAAAGTTTTAATGCTTGGAAGAATCATAAGACAAGAATGAAAAGTCGTAGTGAATTTATCAAAGTTAGTTTGTCACAACCTTTTATGCTGATTCATCGAAATGAATTGATTGTAAAAACTTTGCAAAAGTATGAATCCAGTGAGCACGTTGATTATGGAATTAAGACAATTTATGCTCAGAAAAACGGCGATCAATATAAAATTATTAGAGAAGAGTGGACACCCGCCACAGAAAAAGGTGTCAGTTTAGATAACGTCAAGGCCGCGCAAGCTGAACCGAAAGATATTTCAGTGGATGCTCATCCGGCGACCTCAAGTAATTAAAAAATCTAATAATCCCTATGAGGGATCATTAGTGAGTTTCGCCCGTACCAGCTTGGTATTTTTCCTCGGCCATTCGGAGCATATCCACTTTGCTTGTCAAATCTGGCAATTCATCCATGTGTTTTTTAAGATCTTCTTTGCTGAGCTGGCCATTATTGACCATCCACTCAGTCATTCGCTTATCATATTTTAAGTTCTTAAAACCATTGTCTGAAGACGATGATGACGACATGTGGGCCCCCTGAAAAGTTGTCACTGCAGAAAATCAGTGTACCAGCCCTGTCGACCTAATTCCAGTATTTAGGGCCATCGGGTGGATTTTTTTTATCATTATCAACCACCAGTTTTAAATTTCGCCCCTTGTGTTTTTGCTGAGCTTTTTGCGCCCAACGGTGGCGCTGCCAACGCGTGTAGCCCGTCAGAAACAAATACCCCGTCACAATCCCCCCCAGATGGGCAAGGTAAGCGACTTCAGAGCCTTCAATGCTGGCTGTGATCATCGAAGCAAACTCGACGACTCCCATAATCATCACGAAGTACTTGGCCTTCATTGGAAAGACCATGAAAAAATAAACAATGCGTTCACCAAAAATAATTCCGTAAGCTAGCAGCAGTCCAAAAACGGCGCCAGAAGCACCAATCACAGGAACTGACAATCCCATTTGATGACCTGTCACTGCTGCATAAATTCCCATGCCCAAGGTGTAAATGACGGCGGCACCGACTCCGCAAACTAAATAATAAGTTGCAAAAAACTTAGGCCCCCAGCGCTGCTCAAGTTCAGATCCGATAAACCATAAAAGAAGCATGTTAAACAAAATATGAGTGATCTGCAGAGTGTGCAGAAACATATAAGTTAAAAGCTGCCAGCCATAAAAATTAAAAATAACTTTCTCAGGATACAGGGCAAGCCATGATGAAAAGCGAACATGGAGAAAAGTTTCTAGTAAAACTTGCCCGACAAACCAAACACTGACCGTGACGATGATAATCCATTTCACGGCGAGCGTCAGGGGAACCATCATTTGAGGCTTTTGACTGTTCACTGAGACTCCTTATGAGACTTAAAGAAATTCTGCAATCTCTCGAAGGTCTGCTCTAGATTCTCAATCACAACTTTGGTTTCAGCAATCAAAGGAAAGAAATTCAAGTCTCCGGCCCAGCGAGGAATCACGTGATAATGCAAATGTTCTGGAATTCCCGCACCAGCGATCAGGCCATGATTAAGCCCAACATTAATTCCACCCGGTTGATAGGTTTCGGTCACAGCCCTCATAGCTAGCCTTAAGGTCAGATGAAGATCTGTAAATTCTTCTTCAGACAAGTTAAAAATTTCTCCTTTATGTTTCAAAGGCAAAATCAAAACGTGTCCGCTATTATAGGGGTATTTGTTGGCGACAACCATGGAATGTTTCGACTTATAGACGCAAAGACTTTCAAATGAAATTTCTTTTGAAGCGGTACAAAAAACACAGCCCTCTTCATGGATTAATTTTCGAACATATTTCAAACGATCTGGGCGAAATAAAACATCTCGCTCCAGCGGCCAAATCTCTTTACCTAATGCCAAGTAAGTCGAAGCTTTTGATTTTTTCAAAGCTTTCGATTTTTTTTTCAGTTTGGCTTTTTTAACAGGTTTTTTTGCGCTCATTCTTACAGCCAATAGCCAGGCATCAACAACACCGGCTGATTCAGCGACTGTGATTTGACAAATTCTTTGATCAAATCTTTAGCGCTGGGAGCTTGATTGAAAAGCCCAAAAATTTTGGTGTTCTCGTTCACAGAATTCAAAGGATCTTCGTGATCCTCGGTGCCAAAATCAAAGATCGATCTTTTTTTCTTAGGCACTTCAAAAACTTCATAGTCTTTTCCAAGCTTGGCAATTTGTGCCGTCAGGTTCACCGCATC
>JAYWEQ010000005.1:0-16639 GCA_043779185.1 Pseudobdellovibrionaceae bacterium | reverse complement strand
GAAAATATCAGTGACTTCATAAAGAAACATAAGCCCCATTGTATATACAAGTATATAGAACTGCAAGGCCATCCTCGGCCCCAACAGCACCTTTAGACCAGTTTTAAAAAAGACCCCCTTGTCTTTACGGTAAAGTTACGGTTATTCTTTGTTACGGTATTGTTGCGGTTTTAAACACCATAGAGGTCACCGCAACTTAACAAGGAGAAAACGATGCATGAAGGAATCACCCCTAAACAGAAACTATTTCTGGATTTTATCCAAGACTATAGCCGTGAGCACGGTTGCAACCCCAGTCAGACCGAGATTGCTAAGCATTTTAAATTTAGCTCGCTGGGCTCTGTCCAAACTTACATTAAAATTCTGGAAGAAAAGGGTTTTATCTCTCGGGAACAGAATGCCATTCGTGGTCTTAAAATTCTCCCTAAAAATCGCATGCTTCCTTTGTTAGGAAAGGTCGCTGCCGGTCTTCCTATTGAGCACGCCATTCACCATGAAGAGATCGAAGTCCCTTCAACCATGGTGAATCAAGAGTCGCCGCACTTTGCCTTAAAAGTAAAAGGGGACTCCATGATTGATGTGGGAATTTTAGATGGCGATTATATTGTCGTGCGCGAACAGGCCCACGCCGACTCAAAACAATTAGTGGTTGCGATGATCAATAACGAAGCCGTGATCAAGCGTTTAGTGCGAAAAAAATCGCAAGTGGAGCTGCACTCTGAAAACGAAAAATATAAGCCGATTTTAGTCGATCCCAATGATGAGTTCCGAATTTTAGGAGTCTTTGTTGGCTTGATGCGCATGAACTTATGTTAATAAAAAAACCCCTTCCCCAAGGAGCCAAAAATGCAAACAATGACCATTGAACAATTAAGATATCTTGTCTCCAGTCAACAAACTCTGCACGCCCGTGAATGCTTGCACACGTCGCTTTTAGAAAATGGCGTGCCCCGGGGCGCGATCACTCAGATCTGCGGCTTTGGGAAAACGGAAGCGGCTGTACAACTGATCAAAGACAACGCCGAATTCAAAGCAGCTTGGATTGAATCCGAATTTGAACTTAATCCTCTGGGTGTCGCCCAAAGAGATGTCGATCTGACGCGCATTCTTTTTGCCGAAGCCGGTGAACACATGATTTGGACCTGCCATCAGATTTTAAAAAGCAATCTTTACCCCATTGTGATTTTAAAATCAGCACCGCTGGATGATTTTTTACTTCGAAAGCTCCAACTGGCCGCTGAAAAATCTCATACCGCTTTAGTTATTTTAACTGAAGATTTTTCGGCCAGTTGGCCGATCAGCCTGATGTTGAAAGCGCATCGAAATTTAGTGACGGAAAATATCAGCCTCGAGGTTTTAAGACAGCGTGTATGAAAGTTCTAGACCATCCATCTTACCCGACCTCTCGAGCGGGGCCGCGGATCGGTTCATTTTTATTGAAGACACTCTGAAACATTGAGTGGCAGATCTTTATCACATCTTGGCAGCTTCTCAAAAATTTCACTCAATCGGGACTCGCAACCCAAAGTTTGGAGCTCGCTGGTGATGTTTGTGGCGTCCACAGGACTCAGACCTTGACTGATAAGATATGCCGGTAGCTCTGCCTTTGGAAAAATTGACTGTAGAGCCTGGAAAAGCTGCTTGCGATCATGCTCTTTCCAAAACTCGGGTGCAATATTTAATGTCACAAATCTTCCAGCCGGTGGCATCGGAGATTTTTTATTAGTATAATCGCTGACCGGGCAATCCCACATTTTCAAGCGATAAAGCATTCTCGAAGAACAGGTCGCCAGTCGTTGGCAGCGATCTTTCAAACTCAAAGTTTCTGTCGGCCCGCCAAGATAAGCGGGTGGGACGTTGTCACGGTTGTAATGACAGGCTCCACAATTGTGCATTGCTAAGGCTAAGGCCCGATCGACTGGTTTTAAATTTTCGACTTGAGTGATTTCATCATCAGGGGCTTCCGACACTCTTTTAAGACCTTGCATCTCTTTAGTCAGATTAAAAAGTTGATCTTGGGGTGTTCCCAAAAATCGCAACATCATAGCCATAATATGATTTCGATTCAAAGCGGGTCCATCTATATAACGTCTGAACCCAGTCGTTTTATCGCTAGCATTGACGCTGTTAAATGCACTTTCTAGCGCAACCCTGATGGGTGCAAGATCATTAATGATCGGAACTGAAATATTAACAGCTGCTGTCACTGACTTAGGATTGGGAAGCTGAATGGCTCCTAATCTCCGACCATCGAACAACCTGACAGACAGGCCCGACATGGTGAGCATTCTTAAAACAAAAACACTTCCCTCCCGCCGCACACTGGCTTTTAAATTGTTCACTTGGAAGCAAGCCGATCCATGCGACAGATTATGAGTCGATGCCACCAAGTTCGGATCACAAAGTGGCTGGCCGACCTGGAGCCGCAATTGGCTCACACTTCCTAGCAACTCTGAGTTGGCGTCTTTACTTGCGGGCCGTAAAAAACTTGAAAAGCTAACACGGCTTTCAGGTCCGAACTGACACTTGAGTGTGAAGCTGACTTGATCGCTGCCCATAAGCCAACTGCAATGAGCTTTTAAGGTTTCAACTTGTTCTGTCGGTCGCGAAATAAGAATTCGATCAATGGTCTTAATATCAGAGGTCGTGAAAAATTCAGCATAGCCGGCGATCAGCCGAGCCACACCGGGCTCAGGCGAAGCCGCATCACCGATAGAAGATTCAGGCAATAAAAAAGGACTGGTCCATGCCGGTTGCATCGGCGCGCGAACACGAGCAGGCTCAAACTCCCCTGGAATATTTCCTAAGGCTAAAACTTGTTCTAAGGCTGATTTTACAGCCGGCGCTTTTCCTTGAATCATAGAAATATTTTCTCGGCCGCGATCGTTCACATTTTGAAGGGGATCCCGATTGGGAACCGAAGCTTCTGGTAAAACCATTCCTTGGGGAAATTCTTTTTGCCAGCGCGACGCTAGAACTGAATTTAAATTCTGAAGATCAGGAGTTAAAAGCAATAAATTTTGTCCGACAAGTTTATAAAGTAAAATTTGCCGAAGCAGTTGCTTCCGACACTCCATATCTGAGCACAGCCGCTGCCACATCTTGTGATAGGCATGAAATGTATTTCCTAATTTAGTGGTTTGATCTAAACCTTGTGGCGCACTGATATCCACCGCTACAGGCGCTCCAAAATAACGATAGTCTTTTCCATCAAAACAAAAAGGATCATCCAGTCCTGCCGCACACAAGTGATCTCCCATTTGACTGCGCATCACTCGCAGCATTCCTTCCGTCATGACCGGATTTGCATTCGATTCTGACCAGGGTCCCCGAGAGAAAATAGGCGTTTGATTCTGATGACAGGTCAGGCAAAGTTGTCGATTGGCGTAAACCACGGTAGGTTTTTTTATGGCATTGTAGTTTCGCACCACTTGATATTCAAAACGACCGGCCTCATCGTTGTAACTGATCACTTCTAACAGCTCGGCCTTTTCATTCATTCCGATATACAGGCGACCTTTTAAATTCAAATTCAAATGATCTGCCGAATTCAAAGATTCTTGATCAAAGCCAAGAACCAGTCGCGGAAAGCGATAAAACGGATCTGCATTAGGCACATTTTTCATTCCAGCAATCGCAGCAACCCGCTGCAAAGATCTTCCCATCGGAAATAGAAGCTGCAAAGGCGCCACACCCCCACTGGCCTCAGTCAATTGAGCGACAAACTTTTGAAAAGGATAAGGAATATTGTATTCCCGAAGGCCCAATTCTGTATTCCTAGAAAAAATTTTATCAAACAGACTGGTTCCACGATCAGGCAAAGAAAATGCTTCGTTATACGGATAAATTGAAAATTCGGGTTCGTTAGGATTTGCCACCGAAGAAGGGGTTCTGAATTGAAGAAAACTGGTTTTTTCCAAATTGATGACATAGCCTGCAAAAGTGGCTACCAAAAGAAAACTCAGACCTAAAAATCCCTTTTTCATCATTTGAACTTATTCTTTTTTATTGCCACGAATTTCCTGTCCAACACTGATTCTTAATTTCCAGCGAAGGAGTGGATTTGCTTTCTAAGACGAAATTTAGAAGAAAGATGTTTTCTACGTAGGCACGACCCAAATACAGTCCGGGGCGAATCATACGAATTTCATCACGAATAACTTTTCCGTTGCGAGTGACCAGACCATCCACCTCTGGAATAAAGGGCTTGAAGTCATCACCATAAGCGTAATCGATAATAATTGATTCGCGGCGAGTGTCTGCTAAACTAATTCCGCAGTAAACATGGGCCGGCATCAGCATCATGCGCTTATCATGATTGAAATCTTGGACTTGCGCTTGGCTTAAGGGTTTATCTAAAGCAGATAATCCGGCAGCCTTTAAAATCATCGAATTTCTTAATTTTAAATTGATCGCGTTTCTTAGTTCGATGCTGCCATCGGCTTCCGGTGGATAAAAGTGCTTCCCCTTCCATAAGAATTCACCCAAACATTCAAGGCGATCCCTAGAACCACATAAAACTTTTATAGCTAGACCTTGAAAAAATCCGCCAAAGGATTTTCGATTGATCATTTTATCCATCATCATTTTCTCAATTGTTAAAACCAATTCATTTTTTACCAAGATTGAGCCTTCGTAGTCGCCTTGAGGAATCGGACCCGATGCTAACCTTGCATAAAGTTGATCTAACTTTTCCTGTGAATAAGACTTCAGCAAGGCTGGCGATAGACTTTTGCGATCTTGAGGACTTAGTGGCGCCCATCTTTCCACCATAGCAAAATCAGGTTTTGCCGAATAATATTCTGGATCAGTCCCAGCTGGAACAACCTTGGAGGGTAAAAATTTAACTTGCGCCAGAGCTCCTATTGTCCAGAAAGAGATCAGGATTAAAGGTAAAATTTTAAGTCGAATTAAAGTTTTCAAAATTTTTATCCTTTGTTTCATTTTCATCCATTTCCTAAAGTGTCGAGATAAAGGCTTTCAGAGAATTTTTCTCATCCTGACTGGCGTTTGTCATAAAGCGATGCCCTTGATTTTCAAAATTGGCTGGACACGTCGAATAACATTCTTCGTACACTTTAAGGCGCTCGTTATTGTTTTCTAAGATCCCATTTCGAATTTCATTTTGAACCATCGCTGCTGAGGATAAGTCTTTTACACTGTCTATCAGCTTCATCGTCCCTCGAACTGCTGTGGCCATGCGACTGGCACATTGCACTCCTGTGTGAGCCTTCCAATAATTGTCGAATTCGGGTCCGGCCTTATCTATGAATGGCAAACTACCCAACAGATCGGCCACTAAAGATTTATAATCTAAACTTCCAATAACGCCGATCGGGGTGCCCGCTGGAAACTCAAGATAGAACTTTTGAACCGGAGCACTTCCTAAACCTTTTAAACTCATCCCCAAAGGAATTTGGATATTGGCATCGGCTCGCGTGATTTTTTTTAATCGCGCCTCTGGAGGAGTGAGAAGTTCATCCATCGATTTTTCAAAAATTTCTAGACGAGCTTTCACCGAAGGATCAAAGCGCATATCACATTTATGAGCTGTTGCGGGGTTTGTCTGCTGACCTTCATAAGTGTTGTAATGATTGTCTTCAAGGCCATCAGGGCGTCCGCAAATTTCCGGCCCAATCGCATTATTATGCATAAAAGGAGCAAAGGCCCATGCACTCAACAAAGATATATTTCGGTAATATCCAGGTCCACCGGTGATCAATTGACCTTTTACATCTTTCGTCGTTCCTGGTTTTGCTTTGTAGGTATCTGAAGCGAACTGTGACCAAAGATGCCCTTCCGAATGATTGCTGTGCAGCGAGCGACAGCGATCGGTTCCGATCAGATCAGCGCTGGTTGATTTATCATTTCCCATCCAGTCAGCGCGGACAATCTCGCCAGATTCTAATGTGACCTGACGATGAAAATCGACACCAGTAAAATCTTCGGACACTAAAGTGAAATTATCTTCCTTTGCTTGATTGGATGAGGAATGGCAGCTGGCACAATTGCGGGCAAAAAGATTCCGGCCCTGTTCGATGGAACCTTTAAATCGATTTTCTACAAAATCATTAAAGTTTGATTGGAACTCATCGTCCGACTGACCTTTGACGACGCCAGTTGATTTTAAAGCCTCTTGTAAATCAGAGGGTCTTGCCGAAAGAAGAAAGGCAAAAATATCCCCGACGCGGTCCTCATTGGCCCGCCAAGGCGCGCAGTCCCGACGGCATTGAGCAATATCAAAAGGCGATTGCTTAAAACCTCGGCTGTGGGAAGAAAGCTCTCGTAAATCGATGTGGTGATTCACCCAACATTGCTCTGCACATAAACCGATGTTTACGAAAACTCTTTGAACCGCTAAATCTGGCTGAACCGTATCTTCCCCACCTTTTAGGATATGAAAAGTCGATTCAGATTTAGTACTCCATTCCCAAAACTTTTTCTGGTTTGAGTTTCCATTGGCATCGACATTATAGTTCACCATCTGACAGGTCGATTTCTGAGGATCACAATTAGGCACGGCCCGCCACCGGGGAATTTGATCCGTAAAAGTTGGTCGCTGCATCAGATTGATGACAGCATTAATTGTTCCTGGATTACTAATCATATCATTTGAAACGGCAGAGGTATCAGAGGTTCCAGGGCGCGCCATCGGCACAAACAATTGCCATTCTAGGGAATGAGGTTTTGCTCCCGACCCTAGAATCTGCGAAATTTTAACGTACTGATTCCCCACTGAACCAGAAATATTAAACCATTTCGGTTGATTGACATCGGCAGGCGGTCTTGAAGGTTCAAAGGAAGCATGGCAAGAGGCACAGCTGATCGCAACTCGAAAAGGTGGTTCGACGGAGGCCTCAAATCGACGAAGCTCAAATCCTGACCAACTGTAACCGTCCCATCTCTGATTGGCCTTCGCCGTTTCTGTCGTATTTATTTTATTCCAGCGAGCCGCATTGAATCTTGGATTTGGAAATTTGCGAAATCCAACAGCGCCCGCCGAAGTTCCAAACGCCAAATGGCAGGAGCTTTCCAGAGGCCCTTGCTTTAAATTATCCGCCGCTTTAATCGAAGGATTTGAACAGGCGGGATCGATTTTTGAATAATCCGCGTCAGTTTTTCCGACAAAACTTAAGAGTTCATCGTCGCCGGGACAATAATCAAAACCGTACGTGTCTTGCAAGGTGACGGCTCGCCCATGAAAAGAAAGTTTTTTTTGCGAGCAATCCTGATTATCAACAGATGGCTTACAACAATCGGGGTCATTGATCACACCCCATGTGTAGAAACGCTGCCAACGTTGATCCGACCGCATGACTTTGTACCAATCAATCGGTGCATTCACACGAGGACCAAAAATGTAAGTATGAAATCGACCATTCGGTGCACTTTTGTACCAGATTTCACGACCCGCTAATTCTTTGGTGATTTGCTCCGGCGGAAGTTTTTTTCCATCCTGCATTTTACGATGCGTCGACTCTTCAAAACCTTTGGCTGAAAAATCATCATAGACGCCGGCGATGTTGCTGTTGGCCGGAGTTCTAAAAACATTTTGAGATTTCTCAAAAGATAAACAACTGGCTAAACAGAGAATTAAAATGGGCAACATAAAACCCAAACGCAGTTTCAAAAACCATCGCATCATGCCCACCCCATCCTCTGAATTCGACTGACAATTCCAGGATACAAACGATGTCCTAAAGAAACCAAACATTAAGGATTGTCAGAGGACAAAAAGGTATAAGGTCTAGTGCAATAAAGTTAAGAATGGCGACGAAGCCAGTGGACCAGACCAAAGTAAGTTGGAATAAAAACTACGCCAAGTCCTAGCAAGGTATAAAAAATCGGCGCTGAAAAAAATTGGCTCAGGTTATATTGAATGCCCTGATGCCATTCGAGCCCACTCCCTGCGTAAAAAAACCGGCGATAGCCCGATCCGTCCCAACCAAAAACTAAAATAAATAGCATTGCAACATGCGACCAAATTGTTTGAATGATCGCAGCGCGATGTCGACCTGCTCGTAAAAAATGAGCCGTGATATAGAATCCCAAAATTCCTTGCGTGACATTTGTTAAACCAAATATTGTCACCAACCAGGCTGGAATCTCAGTGTGAACACTGGCTACAAACATGGTTTCCCAGCCCGGAAATTGCCACAAAAGATAAAGACCAGAGGGCGCAAAAATACAACTGATCCATAAAAGAGTCAGAATAAATCCGTGGTTATCCCACCATCGCAGAGAGGTCTTAATTGTTTTTTGACCAGCCAAAGCCAAGCCAGCACTTAAACCGTAGGACCAAAAAATATCAACTTGAACCATATTGCTGAGGATAACTTTAAATTTCAAATCGGGGTATTAAAACGTCGTTTTCCTGGACGAGAATTTTCAAATAACTTACAATTTGATAAGTTTGCCGGTGTTTTTTTACTTACGGAGATCTTGAAGTTGAAGTCTAAAAAAATTGGCTTTTGGTCACAGGTTGGAATTACTTTTTTTATAGTCTCGGGGGGACCCTACGGAGTTGAAAGTGCTGTCGGGGCGATTGGACCCGGTTCGACGGTGGCTCTTTTGATTTTGCTTCCTTTCCTTTGGGCTTTACCGATCACCCTGATGGTGTCTGAACTTTCTGCGATGATGCCGGCTCGAGGCGGCTATTATGCTTGGGTTAGAAAAGCCTTAGGACCTTTCTGGAGTTTTCAGGAAGGCTGGTGGACACTTTGTTATTCAGCTGTAGATCTTGCAATTTATCCAGTTTTGTTCGTGACCTATCTTAGTTATTTTTGGCCGGGCCTTCAAACCTCTGCTTGGCGCTGGCCCTTGGCTTCGACGTTTGCGATCTGTGGATTTTTTGCAAATCTTCGCGGCAGTCAGCGGGTCGGCAAAGAAAAAATTACCGAAATTGCCCTCGTCATGCTGCCATTTTCACTTCTTATTGGACTGGGTTTTTTTTATGGCGATTGGGCTTTGCCAAAGCAAGCCCTCTCGGATTTAATTCAACATAAATCAAACACGTCCTTCAGCGCAAGTCTAGCGGCTGGCCTTGCTATCTTAATTTGGAATTTTTCTGGTTGGGACAACGCTTGCACCTATGCAGATGAAATTGAAGACGCTTCATCAAACCTGCCTAAATCTCAGTTTTTAACTTTGGGCTTAGTTGTGCTTTCCTATTTATTACCCCTTTTGATTGGACTTAAAGCGTCCATCAAGCCAGCAGATTGGGGTCAAGACTCGGGATGGCCTGATATCGCAGCCAAGTTGGTGGGTCCATGGTTGGGCGTTGTCATTGGTGGCGCCGCCCTTATTTCAGCTTGGGCTTTATACAATAGCCAACTTTTGTACATTACAAGACTACCGGCCGCCATGGCTGAGGACGGCTGGCTTCCAAGCGTCTTTAGCAAACAATCTAAAAAAACAAAAGTCCCGTGGGTCTCACTGGGTTCGGCAGCATTAGCCGCTGCCATCTTCTGTGGATTTTCTTTAGGTAAATTAATGATTCTAGATATTTTATTTTACAGCCTGGGATTAAGCCTAGAGTTCATATCGCTGATTGTTTTAAGAATCAAAGAGCCCCAAGCTTCTCGACCTTTCCGGATTCCTTTGCCAACATTTTGGCTTTTTGTACTAGCTGCCATGCCGCTAGGCCTTTCTTTGATCGTCGCCGTATCTTCTTTCATAGGAGAGGACGGCAGCGCCTTGCAATTAGCGATGGCTGGCGCCGGCATCGCTATAGGGCTTGTTGTGTATAAGATACGCAGCCAGAGTTTAATAAAAATTACCTAACAGCAAAAAAAAGGAACCTCTTTTAAACCACATCCTTTAGAGTTGGTTTTCGGAGGACTTATGAAAAAAATAACTCTTATTTATTTCCTGATACTGATTCCATTGACGACTTTCGCCAGAACAACTGCTTTCTGTGAAGATGAAGGGGCCCGTCAATCGATATCGTTGACTGTTCAAAATCATAAAATCATAAGCCTCTTGGTTTATTCGGAACGTTGGCCATGGGGCCCCAAATTTTTTAAAGCTCATGAAGTAAAGTCTTCGCCTTTGTCGACTGTTTATACCATGAGTGGTCGTTCAATTTTGTTGCAAGTTCAGAATAAGATCTTAAATGGACAAAATGGTTGGCTGAACTTTGATAAAGACAAATTTCATTGCTCAGCAAATTAACCAATCATTTTAATGTTCAAAATGGTGACTAAAAGTTTGACAGGGATTTTTTACTGCCTGTTTTTATTTTCCAAATGTTTCGCCAACTTCTATGATAACTTGATCCTATTAATTCAAAGGAGATACTATCGTGAAAAAGAAAATACTATTGATTGTCACAAGCCTTGCAACAATCTTATCCAGCGGTGCTCACGCGGCTTCGCCCACCTACACATGCACAGGCCAAGCAGAGTATAATAAGATTATTATTCAGCAGCTGACGATCACTAATAAAAATGTCATCCTTCGATATTCTGTGAATGGTGGTGAATCGATCACGGCCAATTACATCACCACTGAATTTATGCAAAGAAATGGAACAACTGATATTTCTAAACCCGCTTACATGATTGGCGCTACAAAATCAGGAAGTGCCAAGGACTATGAGGACATCGCAATGCCTCATTTTGGGGTCTATGAATCGGGATTGGGAAGTGAAGTGACCTTTAATTATAATTCAGATCGAGTTGTCGGGACCATTTCTTGCGTGCAAAAATAATTGGTCTAGCTCCTAAAAATTTCTTTCTGTGGACGAAAAGATTCCACTCGCTTAGAATTTGCTATGCTCCAACGCTTCAGCTTAGGATTTCATCGCGCCTTGAACTCTCGTGTGGCACCCTATTTTCTTGTTGGCTTGCTGCTGATCCTTCGAAATTACAAAATATTTGATCAACCAGGATTTTTTGAAGAAGAGGCCGAAGATTTTTTTATCGGCGCTTTGAATCTTGGCTGGAAAAGTCTATTTGAACCCATGTGTGGCTATTATTTTTTTCTTGAACGAGCTATCGCCTGGGCGGTCAGTTGGTTTCCAATTCCGCTGACTTCACTGCTTTATATTTTATCAGCGCTAAGCCTTAATACTCTGGTTGCTGGATATTTTTCCCGCGATGGATTTAGCTGGCTCATACCGTCTCGGTGGCAGCGAATTCTTGTTTGCCTTTTACTCGCTGTCGCCCCTGGAACATCAGAAGTTTTCATGAATATTGTCAACCTTAGTACCGCCTTTTGTTTATTTGCTTTTCTACTTTTAATTGAAAAACCTTTTAAATTAGGATGGTTTAAATTTTTAGTCATTGGAGCACTGCTTTTTTCGTCGGGTCAGCTTTTCCTTTTGGCGCCTGTTGTTTTTTACTTATGGCGCCAATCAAAACAAAAATGTTATCTGTATTTGTTTCTCCTTTTTCTTTTAGCAGTGATGCTTAATTTTTTGGCCACTCAGGAATATGCAGGACAAACAGGCCTCTTAAATTATCTTTATCTTTTCAACGTCCCACAAATTTTCTTTGAAAACGCCGTCACCCGTTTTTTTGTCGCTCCCCTTTTTGGCTCAGCTTTGACAGGTCTATTTATGCAGTCATCGGCCTGGCTCTATTGGCCCCTCAGTATTTTTATTTTCTTTGTTGCCCTTTATCGCTATTTCAAACCAAAAGCCCACGCGCTTGCCAAATTTAATATTCTTATCTTAGGGTACCTTTGCATTTCCATGACATTTGGAGTGGCCGCCGTGGCCAGAAGTTACTCTCATGAACAGCTGTTAAGGCAGTACGGCGATATGGTTTGGACAGGACGTTATTCCTTTTTGCCCGGCTCTATCGCTTTAATTCTTTGGTTGTCCATTTTATTTGAAATCATAAAAAAGAATGATGGATTAAAACGATTGATCGCTCTCTTTCTGATATCACTTCTAACAATTCATGAACTTTTCCATTGGTCCACAATCGCCTTCAGAAAAGATCCCGGCTGGGCCACTCAAGCCTCCCAACTGCAAGGGCTTTTAAATTTTCAAAAGTTGGGGCAACTTCAAAAACCTGTCGCTATAAAAGGCCCCTTGGTTCATCCCGATTCGCCTCATTATCATCAAGTCACGCTTTGGATCACACCTGACGGGGAAGTGACCTCTGCAGAAATCGCAAACAACCTAGGACTGCGTCAAGCTCAGCAAGGGCATCTTGACGAAGCGATCGTGCAATACTCGAAAGCCTTACAAATAAAACCAGACCACGCCGAAGCTCACAATAATTTGGGCGTGGCCTTTGCGGAACAAGGTCAAATTTCTAAAGCGATCGATCATGAAATTTTGGCTCTAGAAATTAACCCAAACTATGCCGAAGCCCATCTTAATTTAGGGAATGCGCATTTACGACAGAACGCGATGCCTGAGGCCGAGTTCCATTACCGTGAAGCCTTGCGAATCAATCCAAATCTTTCTGAAGGTCACAACAATTTAGGAGTTATTTTATCTCAAGTTGGAAAAACCAAAGAGGCGATTTTGGAATTTAAAAAAGCACTGGCGCTTGACCCTGATCAAACAAATGCACAAAAAAATTTGCAGAGTCTTTCCTCTGAATAAAACAATTTCCCAGACTTAAGTCTAAAGCCTTGTTTTAATATGATACAGAAAAAATTGAACTTTGAAAAATCTGAATTTCCGTTAAGGCCGAGCTCAGGGCCAGCCGATAGGAAAGCATGATTGCTTTGTGGTGCATTGCTGGTCTCATTATTGCGACGATTGCAGTTTCGACTTTAGGAGCTGCTTTTTCAGTCTTAGGGTTGAGTGCGCTTTTTTCGGGCGCGGCCATGGCCGTGTGTGCAATGGCGACCGCTTTAGAATTCGCAAAATTTGTACTTTCAGCTTACCTTCATCAAAGATGGCCACGTCTGAATTTTCTTTTTAAATCTTATTTGCTTTTCGCAATTGTAGTTCTGAGCCTTATCACCAGCATGGGAATTTTTGGATTTTTGTCTAACGCATATCAGTCAGCCACCCGCACCCTAGATTCAGAAAATATTAAACTTGAAGCTTTAAAAACGCAGCAAAATCGGCATGCCGCAGAACTCAACCGCATCAATAAAGGGATCGATGAGATCCCGGCTAATCAAACAACAAAACGTTTTAAAGCCAGAGCCCTCGCAGAACCCTTAATCGCAGTCATTAATAAAGAATCTCTTGAGGTAGACCAATCTATCACCGCTTCAAATTTGCTGATCTTAGAAGTGAAGCAAAAAGTGGGACCTCTGATTTATATTGCACGTACTTTTAATATGGATATCGATGCCGTAGTAAAATACTTAACTTTTATACTTGTTATGGTTTTTGATCCCTTAGCCATTTGCCTTGTCATTGCAACAAGCGATGCCTTGGCCTCACGCAAGGAAGATAAAATTGTTCCATTGTCAAATAAAGGAACAGCCAGCAGTCCGCCGCCAGACCCTATTTCTAGCGATGTGATCCAAATGAGTTTTGTTGATCACAAAGATAAAAATGTCGTGTAGTCATGATTGTTATTAAGTTTCTTGAACGCAAAGATGTGATTCGGTGGTTTGGGATAGCCCTTATTTTGGCTCCTTTTTTTAATAAAGTCATCTCGGTCTCTATGCTAACCAATGTCACTAACCCTTTCAATTTCAACCTCATCGCTGCCGCTTTCGCAAGCGAATCTATTTTTGATCACACTCTTTCGTTTGCAAGCTTGATAATTGGGGTTCTTATGCTGCAGGGATCATCTAAAGCCTGGAGATATGTTTTAATTTTATTGGGTGGCTATTTAGCTCAACAAACAATGCATCTTGGCCACGATATCAAAGGTCATTGGTTTGTCGGTGCTATCTATCTTTTGAATCTAGCGGTATTTATTTTTATCGCCGATCAATTGGTTTGGAAAATAAGTTTACCGACGCGAGCGACCTCAGCCAAAAAATCTAGTAGCCATAAAAAGATTTTTATCCATTTTGATGGGATTGGTCCTTGGGCGCAACTTGTTGCAATTTCCAGTGAGGGCGTACAAGTCCGAAGTTTACGGGCTCCTCCTCCCGGTATCGAATCTAAAGAAATAGAAATCCATCTGAGCAACGGACTTAAATTGCAAATTCGACTCCTTCGCCAATCTGAAGATAACTTTTTTTTCAGCTACACCAATATAGCCTCTGCAGAAATTCAATTGCTTAACCAATGGCTACAGAATCAAGCTGCCTAAACTAAATTTTGTGAATTAATCTATATGAATCATTTGAACCGAATTAAACTGATAGACCCAACGATGGATGACAAAGTCATCTTGATGCAGGAACTGCGTCCAGCGAAGGTCCGTTGTATTTTTACCACCGCAGTCTTTTTTCTGTTCGTCGGCCTTGCATTTATTGTGTCCAAATACCAAGACAACCTGCTCTTTTAATAACCTGCCAACTTTTATCGTTAATAACTTTTGGAATTAATCTTGCGTTCACTCCTTATTGGCATCAATATATTGAACTCGCCTTTTCATATATTTTTATTCTTATCTTAATTCCTCATTACTTCGGAACGCTAGTTCGAAGGTTAAGTCAAATTCGTGATGAACTGATCAATCAAATTTTAGACCTAGAAAAAATGGAGCAAGGGGGTCTTGAATTAAAATTTTTACCTCTTCTAAGTTTAGACGATTTTCTGAATAAGCGCGCTGAACAATTTCAAGCCATGGCCGCTAAAAAATCCTTAACATTGACAGTTGAGTTGGTAACGCAGTTAAAAGCCGGTGAGTTTTATGCTGATCCCGATAATCTAGATAAAGTGATTTTCAACTTACTATCAAACGCTTTTAAATTTACGGAAATAGGCGGTATTGTTCTTTCGGCGCAGGTTAAAGATAATAAAGCCGCCATTACAATTCGCGATTCAGGGATGGGAATTCGTGAGGATCAACTGCCTTTCATCTTTGACCGCTTTCGACAAGCCACAGGAAGCGAATCAAAAGATTATGCAGGAATTTGGCAAATGAGATGGGAAAAACTTTGCGAAACAGCCAAGCAATCGAATTTGCCTGAACCTACTTTTGAACAAGTTGATCCGCCCGCACTTATCAGCAGTATGATTAAAAAGCCATAGTTTCATCCAATGGGTGACCAGCAAATTCTGTTAGCTGCAAAGGTCTTTGACGTCTTAATCTAGGATTGCCTCATTCAGAGAAATTTTGAAAAGATAACCTTCTGATTTACCTCAAATTTTTAGACCATTTCAGTCTGAGACATGGACCCTGTCTTGCACTTACCTAAAGTATCTTAATCATGCCAACGGGGGATTAAAATGAAAACATCACAACAAGTCTACAAAGTCATCACAGGCCTTTTCCCTCTTGTTTTGTCAGCGGGCTTTCTGCTGAGCTGTGGCGCTGCTAAGTCGATCCCAGGCTCAACTGATGAGTCAAGCCGAGCCCTCATTGCTTCTGCAAAACCTTTGGCTTATTGCAATCAAGCAACAGATGCAGCCCACTCCATGGTTGCTAATGTCGGCGCATATCTAAATAATACGGGCGGAGTCGATCTTAATTATCTTCATGTTAAACTGACGAATGTTCCTTCGACCTTTTCTGATAACACCCATTACTTTTCACTCTTCAAGTGGTCTGCAGACGCAAGCGGTGTTGCGACAACTTTTAATCAACCTTTAAGTTTTAAAATCGTCAGTATTCAAACTGGACAGGAATTGACGGCAAGTATAACAACTTTAAGTTGGAATACTGTTGCAAGCTTGGCGACAAGCCTTGGTGCAACGACACCTTCCGCTTTTTTCCAAAAAGTACGAATCTTAGTTTATATCAATGATCCTTCAGGAATGTACGATGCTCTAACTGTCGGTTACCATAAATCAAGCACCGGTGTTGCTGAAAATCGAATCGATGCTTTAATGCCAGTTTTTGAAGCTGATCCTAGAACTTATTCGACGTCGCATCCAAAAATTCTTTCAAATATGCATCCGTTTCTGTCAGCCAATTACTCGACTTGGACGGATTCAATTTTCACGGCTAAAGCCAATGATTTTTGTAATCCTCTTAATCAGATATAAGCTGAACGCTTGGAGGCGCGCCTAGAACATAAATAAATTCATAACCAGTGATGCGCAAAGGCTTTTGGCCCGCTTGTGGAATAAAAGACAGGGCCTTAATGTTCCAAGTTTCTACCATCACATCGACCAGCGCTGGTTGATCTTTTAAACTGACCTGCCAACTCATTTCTAAAGTTTCAGTGCCTAAATCGGTGCAACTTTTTGATTTAATGATTTGCACGGGTTCACCATTCAGAGCAATCCCCTCAGCCTCTAGATTCAAATCAAAACGTTGATACTGCTGACAAACCTCTGCCGGCAAGCTCATTGTAATTTGCGCCTCACCGCCCGATAACTTTTCAAGTTTAAGCGTGCTAATGACTTTTCGTTTAAACTCTTTTATATTTTCTAAACTTGAAGATCCTGTATTAAATTGCGCAGGCTTTCGATTTGATAAGTCATTAGGTGCTAGTAAGCCGTAAATTCCCACCGTTGCAACAAACGTCGCTAAAAATAGAATCAAAGGATTTTTTAATGGGGATCTTTTTTTTAATATTCGCATTTAACATTCCCCTGGTCTTTCAATGATAACTGATCCCGCACGATCCCCAGCGGTAAATAGGGCCACAT
>JAYWEQ010000004.1:0-3765 GCA_043779185.1 Pseudobdellovibrionaceae bacterium | reverse complement strand
GGTCCCGTAAATAGACGTTCCCAAACTGAGAAATCTCAAAATTAGAATTTCGTTTTTAAATCGAACCTGATGATTTACCCAGAAAATAATAATGAGCCAATTTTTGTCTGGAAGTTTGCCTTTATATACGAGATCTCACCTCATTTAAAAGGTAATCATTGAGTAGATTCTCTGTCAATAAAGCCAATGCTTAAAACGAATTTGAAATCATCTAAGCTGAGCTTTCCCGACCACTATTAAGCGAAATAACCGTGAACCGTCCGAGCCAGCTGAAAATGTTTGAAGAGCTAATGCCAAAAGAAGGGTTGTTTTCATATAAGGGCTCAAATATCCTCAAACTTATGCCACAAAAAATTAGTATATTTTGTGGCAAATTATATGGACACTACCACGAAAACTTGGTATATTTTGTGGCATATAGGAATCTTTAATATGGCTCAAAGTGTTGTAAATGCTGTTAAAAATAGAATTATTGGTCATGGAAGGGGTTGGTGCTTCACTCCGAAACACTTCCTAGACCTTGATAGTGATACAGGCGTGAGAAGCGCCTTATCGCGTCTTCAGCGGGATAAAGTGATCCGACGGCTGACCCAGGGTCTTTATGAGTATCCTCGAGAACACGAGGTCTTAGGTATTCTCCCCCCTCAGGTTGAAGAGGTCGGGAAAGCTATTGCTGAAAAAAATGGAATTCGTATTCAGCCTTCCGGGGCTTATGCAGCAAATCTTGTTGGCCTTTCAGAACAAGTTCCTGGGCGTATTGTTTTTTTAACGAACGGACCTTCGAAAAAAGTCAAAATCGGTAAGCTCGAAATTATCTTTCGAACAACGAGAGAAAAAACGATGCACGCGGCAGGTACAAAAGTGGGCCTCGTGATTCAAGCGCTGAAGAATCTTGGCAAGGATCATATTGATGATATCGCGCGCGCGCGCGTGAAGAGATTTTTGAACGGAACAACGGCGGCGGAGCTTAAGAAAAACTTGAAGTATGCACCTCAGTGGGTTCGCGCTTTAGTTTTTAGTATTATGGAGGATGCAAAATGACGGAGCTTCATCTTTTATCAGCGGCAGATCGCAGACCCTTCTTTGAATCTGCGGCCTACGATCTGCAAATTCCTTTTGAGATTATCGAAAAAGATTATTGGGTCGTATGGACATTGGAGCGGCTCTTTTCTTTACCGGATTTGAAATCTCATCTAACTTTTAAAGGTGGAACGTCGCTGTCTAAAGTGTACGGCCTGATTGATCGCTTTTCAGAAGATATTGATGTTTCAATTGAGCGTGATTTTCTAGGATTCGACGAGAATAAAAATCCAGAAAAGCTTTCGACACGGAGCCAGCAGCGGTCAATCCTTGAGAATCTCTCCAAAGCTTCATCGAAATACATTCAAAACGAAATGCTTCCGAATTTAAGCGCAAGTGTCGCAGCAAAATTAAAAACATCAGACGGATGGCAAATTCTAAATGATGCAGACGACTCAAGTGGGCAGACGCTTCTGTTTGAGTATCCGAGTATTACTCCTAAGGGCGGCTATATCCGACCTTTTGTGAAAATAGAAATGGGCGCAAGAGCAGAGCACTGGCCCGTTAGCGATCATCCAGTTCAAAGCTACGCGAAAGAAGCACTCAAAGAAAAAATCCATGAACTGCCGACGACAGTGCGCGTACTTAACGCCGAAAGAACTTTTTGGGAGAAAGCCACTATCCTTCATCAGTATGCTCACTTGCCTGCCGACAAAGCTTTGCCATCTAGACTTTCACGCCATCTCTATGACTTTTTTCGGTTGCTCGAGTCTACCGTAAAAGAAAAGGCTTTAAAGGAAGTCCATCTACTTGAGCGCGTGGCGAACCACAAAAAGGTTTACTTCGCTTCTGGATGGGCGAATTACGATACGGCTCGCAAAGGGTCCTTGAAACTATCTCCTCATACAAGGGTTTTGGGAGAGCTAGAAAAAGACTATAAGGAAATGGAAGCCATGTTCTTTCGTGCAATTCCAGAGTGGAAACACATTCTTGAAACCATAGAAAAATTTGAGCGAGAATTCAATGCGCCATAAGGCTCACTTTTCTCAAGAGGACACTGATAAGTAATTTTATTGTCTTAAAGTAAACAAGAGCTTATTATAAATAAATTCATTGAAAATTATCCTTGATCGATCACTAGAATTTGGAGTTCTATGGCAAAAAGAAAAACCAAGACATTGGTGCGTAAAATAAAAAATCAGAAATCTCCAGCAGTTAGGAAAAATACAAAAACAGATCCGAAGCCCACTTTACCGCCAGTTCACTCTTGGAGAGTGTGTCCTTATGGAGAGCATTGGGTCAGAACTCATCCAATGCACGTTCCTCCGAGCAAAACTCACCCTGAGGGTTTGGTGACAATTCGGAATGAACATTGTGCCCGAAATGCTTCTGGCAAAGACCAACTTTATCCAGAAGAGATCCAAGAAATTGCCGGTCAGAATTTTGCAAACTTGAAAAATAAGCCTTGCCCGCGGCCTCTAATTTCTGGTGTTGATGGTAATCAATATGACGATCTCATTGCGGGTTGGACGCAATATTGGAACGAAGTTTTAAAGCCAGATGAATCTTTAGATCCTAATCTTGTGAAGGCACTCATTGCATCTGAATCGGGATTTGATCCGAGTGCTCTTGCTAACAAAAAGAACTCAAACAGCGCCCGCGGTTTAATGCAAATTACAAATGAATCACGAAAGCTCTTAGGTGGGGATCATGGCGATTTGAAGGACCATCTGATTGCTGTCACAAAGGCTGAACTAAATGAGCCTAATTTAAATATTTGCGCTGGCATTAGATGGCTTTTTGAAAAACGACGGTTACTTTCTTCTCGTTTGAAAAAGTCAGTTACTTGGGGGGAAACAATTTGGGATTACAAAGCGGTTAAGCGTGCCAAAACGAAAGAAGATGCTGAAAGAATTAAAAAGACGTTTAATAAATTTTATGAAGAACTTAAAAAGTGTGGGAAACCATGAAGGGTCTTCAGATTTTATTCTTCATTCTCTTAAGTTCAATTTTAGCCAGTGGAGCAGATAATGCTCATTTGGCGAAGTTAAAATCAAAATTTCCAAATGGATTGTTAAGTGATGATCACGGGGTTTTGAATATCAAAGACTTAGCTCTTAATGCTTGCCGTCTGAAGCCGCCTGCATTTGTTCCAGGCGCTGCGAGTACATATGAATATTGGATTTGTTTTGAAAATAAAAGCATTTTGCCAACCTGTTATGATGCGGGCGTTGATGAGACAGAAGGCCATGTAGGACGTGTGTATATTGATGCTCATGATAGTGAGATGAGTTATCAATTCTTCGAGCGACGGCCATGGCCAATTCGAGATTGTAGGAACTTTGTAAAGGCCTTGAAAAAAATTATGAAAGGAACATCACACGCTTGCATTTCAGCTTCGAGTATTACTAAGGAAGAAAAGAACGACAGAGGACAAATGGAGCGCATCGGTTTTCTTCATCGATTTAAAACCCGTAAAGGTTGTGAAGGCGAGGAGTGTGAGTTAACTAAAAAATTTAAGAATGAATATTGTCCGGAACTTGAATTATGACTTTTAGATCACCTTTCTGCTATTTTAGCACAGAAAATTCCCTAAGTAGAGCGAGTTCGGCGATTTAAAGTCTAAATTTAATCAGTTTTCCACATTTTTTTGTGTTTTAGCCGTAATAATTTATTTTTCTGTGGATAAGTTCGTATCTTTCAATTGGTTTTGTAAATTCACTTTTGATTACGCCGGCAAAACTT
>JAYWEQ010000003.1:0-19597 GCA_043779185.1 Pseudobdellovibrionaceae bacterium | reverse complement strand
TTCGTTTGGCCGCAAGGAGATGATAAGCCTCTAGAAAAACTGAACTTATTCGACGCGCGAGTTAAAGCAAGCACACTTAAGTGGGGCAGTTTCTATTTAGTAGATAGTGCCGCAAGGATTCTTTTAGAAATACGGCCAATTTTACGAGATGCCGTTTCTTTTTTGAAAAGACCATGTTGAGCGGCTTTCATGATTTCGCCAGAAAAACCTTTTAATAAATCAGGCAAAGCTTTGATGTTCTTTTCAGACAAGGCTTTTAAGAGGTTTTTTTCAAAAGTTTTCACTTTGCTTTTGCGTTGCGAGTTCACGGCCGTTTTTTTGATGGTTTGACGAGCACGTTTTTCAGATGACTTATGGTTTGCCAAGGACATACCTCCACAGTAAATTCATTAAAGGAATCATGGTCTAACATAGGGTGTCTCTCATTGCAAGAGGCGGCCGACTTGGTTTCAATCGGTGTACCATCGGAGGGTCCCCTGGCTTCAGATCCTATTAAACCTGACCTTAATTCCATCAAGCCTCATGATGAAGAAAGAGCCAAAGTCGTCCTTTATGCCGCTAGCATGGCTTTTGGCACGCTGACCAGCCGAGTTTTGGGATTGGTGCGCGAGATGGCTTTTGCCGCGTTTTTTGGCCGTACGGTCACCGATGCATGGACCGCGGCTTTTCGCCTGCCCAACCTCTTTCGCAGGCTTTTAGGCGAAGGGTCTTTGTCGGTCAGCTTTATTCCAGTTTTTGTCGAAGCAAGGCTTGCGGATCCCGAACAAAATGGCCAGCCCAGCGTTCGGGCTAAAAATTTAGTCAACAGCTTCTACACTTTATTGCTGGTCGTTTTATCTGTGCTGACCGTTTTAGGAATTATTTTTGCGGAACCTGTTTTGAACCTGCTTCTAGATCCCAAGTATCTGGAAGTGGCGGGGAAGATGGCGCTGACCGTGCGTTTTGCGCGAATTATGTTTGGCTTTATATTTTTAATGAGCACCTATGCCTTTTTTATGGGGATCTTAAATGCCCTTGGAAAATATGCTTTAGCCGCGATGGCTCCGACTTTTTTTAATGTTGCGATGATTGTGTCAACTTTGCTTCCGAATCGATTTTTTTCGGTGGAAGGCGATGGTCTTGCTTGGGGCGTGCTGGTTGGAGGCTTGCTGCAGACTTTGGTGCTTGTGCCGTCGCTGATTTCAAAAGGCTATTTTCCGAGCTTTAGTTTTCAGTGGAGAAATCCAGATATTTACCGGATTTTTAAAAGCATGGCGGGCGGATTTATCGGCCTGGGTCTGATGCAAATCACAACTTTAGTGAATATGCGCTTTGCCAGTCACCTTGGTGAAGGGGCGATTTCTTATATTTATTGGGCCGATCGATTGCTGGAGCTGCCGCTGTCTTTGGTGTCGGTCAGCCTTGGGACAGCCTTGCTGCCGACCTTAGCTGCTATGTGGAGTCGCAAAGAAGCCACTCGCATGTCTGAGACCACGCATTTTTATTTGCGTTTAAATTTATTTGTAGCGATTCCTTCGGCTTTGGGTTTGTATTTTTTAGCTCGGCCCATCGTCGAACTTTTGTTTCAGCGCGGGCATTTCAGTTCAGACGACACTTTAGCAACAGCGACCGTTGTCCAAATTTATAGTTTGATTCTAGTTCCCACAAGTTGTGTCCGAGTCCTAGCGCCGGCTTATTATGCGGTTAAAAACACTTGGTTCCCGGCTCTGGTGTCGGGATTTTCACTGATCGTTCACGTGATCATCGCGCCTATTTTGATGCGAAATTATGGTCTGAGCGGACTTAATTTTTCAGCTTTCGTCAGCAGCGGCCTGAATTTTATTTTGCTGTTGGGTTTGTACAGTCGCTTTATTACAAGCTTTCAATGGGCTCATTTAGGGGTTCAGACTTTAAAGTTTTTTGTCCCAGGACTTTGCATGGCGGGGACTCTTTTATTGTATCCATTTTGGCGGGGACTGATGCTCGAAAACTTTTTGGGGCATCTGCTCAGTTTAGGTTTTGCGCTGATGCTGGCGGCGATTGTCTACCTTGGAATCAGCACATTAATGCGCCTTGAAGAGAATACGGCCACCGTTGAGCGAGTCTATAAGAAGATCTTTCGCCGTCGTAATTAGGCCAGCTGCTCACATCATAGACATAGACATGACTTTAACTAGACCTAGAAATGTCCTGTATTCAATGACTTAACTGGTAAATTTAAATCATAACTTAAGATTAGAATTGGCTTTTGTTTTGCTTCAAAAAAGGCTTCGAGGGACCTTGTATGCCATTTTCTAAATTGTTTTCACGCTGTGTTTTAGGAACTATTTTTCTTTTGAATTCAGTGCCTGTTGGTGCGGCCGAGAGTTCTTTGAATGAGGCGACTCGAAGTTGTTTTGTCAGCACTTGTGGCAAAGATTACGTTTTCAAGCATCCTTTTGAGCTGTCGCTCCAAACCCAGTTGGCCACCCAGGTCCTGACAGATAAAACCTTAAAACGACCCATTGAGCTGATGATGGGTCGGGCTATTCACCAAGCTGTCGTGTCCAATGGGATTTATGAAAAGCTTTCGAAAATGAAATTAGCGAACCTTGAAGGTCCCGCCAAGGGGCTCTTATTATCGCTGTATTATGCGCAGAAATTACCGACTTATGTTCCAACACTGGTTGCTGATAAAGAGGGAAAGCTGGTTTTTGACCGCGAAAAGCTGAAAGCCTTGCCTGAAAAACTGACGGAAGGGGAGATTTCTGCGATCAGTTCCTTGAAAGATTTAATTTCTTTTTTTACCGGTCAAAGCATATTCACTGTTGGCCTTAGTTACCGGCAACTTCTAAAGTATCTTTATCCACAGAAATCATTGATTGAATCAGAAAAGCTTGAGGCCCAGGAAATCTTAAAAAATTTTCAAGTTCTTGGTCAAACTTTGCCTGGTTTTAAGGTGTTTTCTGAAGTCGATCTTGTGCTGACCAGGGCCTTGGCGGGAAGCGTGCTTTCAGAAGCGGAACTGTCCCACATGCAGGGTCTGACCACGTCGAGGTATATTTATTCTGTTCTTTTTCAGCCCTCTGTTCAGTCAGAGTTTCAAAGCTTGCCCTTTAATTTTGATGAAATGATGCAAAAAATTTATCTGACCTATCAGGTCTCTAAAAAAGCAACGGCCGTAAAAAACCCTAAAACAATTAAAAATATTCTGCAAACGGGTGTCTCTGAGTGTTCAGCCTACTTGAGTTATGCCTACGCGGCGCTGCCAACCCAAAATCAGATCCAGACTTTTAAAGGAGTTTTAAAAAACATCGAAGCCACAGCTCAGCTGATGATTGAAGAGAAAACTCAGACATCGCTGGCTGGGAATTTTGATTTTGAAGTCAGTGTCCCAACGGCGCAAGAGCAAGTGATGCCTGATTGGGTTGCTTATTTAAATCTAGCCACCCAGGAAACCGAAAAAAGAATTAAAGCGGAAAGCGCCCTTGATTTATCGGATCCCTCTGTTCAAGCGACAGCCATGATTATGATGTTAGGAGATTCAAAGTCAGATCTTTTTGAAAGTGTTTCTAGCTTTTGCCATCAATCGACACCGCCGTTTTTAGATGATGCTTTCCTTCGCACCGACAATTCCATTCAGCTCAGTTGGCCGACCATTGTCCATCCAGAAGTGGGAGCCGCCATCATCGCCCACGAAATCGGTCACGCAATACAAAATAAATGGCCTGGAACAATATTATCAGAAAATATTTGCTTGATGGGCAAGCAAGGTAGTTCGCAGTATTTGACGGAAGACTTTGCAGATTTATTTTCAGGTGAAATCATGCGGCGCTTGGGCGGAAAAATTAATGGCCTTGAAGCAAAAAATTTGGGCTGCGGTCTTGTTCAGCCAAAAGAAGATCGGGGCTTATTAACTTTGAACAATCCTTCTAAAAATGATTCTCACTCGTCGGCTTTATACAGAATTTTTTCGGCCTCGGCTTTACAAAATAATCGCACCAAAGAATGTTCCGCGTATCTGGTGCTGGCCAAAGACACGCGCTTTGATCAATATTGTCAGTGGGGAAAATAAAATTAATCTTTTACTTCTGATAAAGAACTGTATTGTTCGACCAGCTTTTGTTGCTTATCGACTTCCTTATTCCAGCGTCCGATCTCGCCTTCATAGCCTTTTTTCTTGTTGCGCCAGTCTTTTTCTTGGGTGGTCAGTGATCCCAATTGTTTGCTGACTTGGGTGTCTTGCTCTTTGAGCTGGGTGTCCCGCTGGCTCCAGGTCTTTTTTTCTTCTTGCAGCTGGGTGAGCTGAGTTTGATAGTTTTGCACATTAGCTTCGCGTTTTTTCTGATTATCTTTTATTTTTGCAACCATATCTTCTAATTCTTTGACGCGCTTTTCTTCAGTGGCCGTTTTGTTTTTTTCATCCGTAATCAAGGCATTAAGCTCTTTGTCTTGCTGGTCTAATTTTTTATTGGCATCGCGGTTATCTTTTAATTGAGCGCCGACTTGTTTTTTTTGTTCTTCAACTTGCGCGCGAGCTTTAACGACCTCTTTGATATTTTTATCGACGGTCTCAAGATTATTTTTATAATCTGTCAGATTGGCTTTGGAATTGTCCAGATTTGATTTCACTTTATCCATTTGCTGTTGCGAGCTGACCTTCGCTTGGACGGTCATGGGCAGAGTCAGAGTTAAAGCAAAAATTAAAATGTTTTTCATAAATGCTCCTTATAGAAAAATGAAATGATAAATCTTTAAATTACTTCGCAGCCACGGCGGCGTCTTCTTTTGGACAGACATTTTCTAAGGAGGAGCGAAAGTGTCCAACTTCGTCTTCCCAGATTTCACCCTTAAATTTCCATGATACTTTTTTATCGTCAGGCTTTTTGTCGGCGTTGTCTTTATCTTTTGTATCACCGCCAGCCATTTGGTAACGGATGTGTTCGCCAGCGCCCGAATACAGTTCATACTGAAGCACATCGTTTTGATCAAGAACCCGTTTGAGATCGGCAACCAAACCTTCAAAGCGCTGTTTTAAAGCTTGCCCAGCTTGGGCTCGTAGAATCACTTTTTCTTTTTCAGCTCGAACCAAAGCTTTTTCGCGCAGCTCTTTGATTAAAGTTCGAGCTCGGTTCGTTAATTGATATTGAATCTTGTAAGCAGCTAAACGCTTTTCTTGAAAAGCAGTATCAAGATTGATCTGAGCCTGATTCCCTTTTTCTCCCGATTTTATCTTTTGAAGTTTAGCGATTTCTTCTTTGGCTTCGGACTGTTTTTTAATCAGTGTTTTTTCACGTTGAATAATCGTCAGGGTGGCTTTATTAAAGCCTTCGATTTCATCTTCGAAATTATTGATCTGAGTTTGTATTTTCATAAAAGAAGGATGGCGGGCCAGCTCGACAATAAATGTCCGAGGCAAGCCATCGACCTCTTTCAAGTCTGTATTTTTAAACCAGCCTTTGACTGTTTCATAATAGTCAGAGGATTCTTTGTGCGCGCCTTTATACTTTTCTAATTTTTCTTTGGCCGGATCATATTTTTTATGAAGGTTTCCTAAAACCTGCAGTCCATCCCCGAACTGACACAGATTTAAGTATCCAACGGTTCTTACAACGTAGGATTCAGGAGCAAATGCGTTCTTAAAGAAATCCGTGTGCAAAGTGAACATATTGCCAGCAGCTCCGACATAGTCGCCTTGTAGAATTTGAGTCCAGGCTTGTTCAACCATGGCTTGCAGCCACAAAGGATCGGCTTTATTAACTGTCAGATAGGATCCTGAAGCTTCTTTGTACATTCCTTTTTGAAAGTAGGCGCGAGCCAAAGTGATGGCGGCGATGCCTTGCAGGCGACTGTATTTTTCAATCGAACGAGTGAGCTTATCTAGATCATGGATGGATTCATCGATTTTGCCACGGCGGTAATTGTAGATCGCAGAAACTAGCAAAGCATCACCATAAAATTTAGACTTTTCTGGGACAAAAAGAAGAGCGTCCTCAACTTGGCCTAAATTTCCCTCTTCCAAGAAAAACTTGGCGCGGTAAAAATTATAAGCGTCGCTGTTGGTGGTATCGATATCAAATTTTGCCACCAAAGGCTCAAGCTCTTTTAAATCAGAAATTTCTAAAGACTCAACATGGTCAACCAAAGATTGAACAGCGTCTGTCTGTAAACCTTTGTCCTTTGATTCTTTGGCGACACGAAACATATTAAAACGGAATTCTGAATTCAGTTTAAGAGCTTGGGCTGTCAGCGAGTAAGCATATAAGGACTCGTATTTGTAATCGTTGCCCTTCAGAAGATCGCCTAAAAGAGCTAATGCTTGCTCGTAATTTTTGTGGTCCTCCAGGTAAATCAAAGCTTCAAGAAGTTTATAATCGGCGTCTTTCATATTTATCAAAGCTTTGGTCGCTGGTTCTGAGGCCGCAAGGTTAGGCTCTCCAACGGTTTTTAGTTCTTTAAGAGCGGGAATTTTAGAGATATTTTTATCACTGGTGACGACCTTGGCAGGCATCAACGGCAGGGGGCCTATTTTTTTGCTATCAATCTCGGGCACCTTTAGTGACGCAAATTTTTCAATCGGTTTCAGACTGAAAAGTTTTGCCTCGAAGGACAGTTTGGTGTCGACGGCTTCGACGCTGGCTTCTTCGCCAAGATCCAAGCGAGGAATATTTTTATCTTTAAAAATCTCGTAAGTGGGAACTTTACTTGATTTTAATTTCAGACGACCGGCCGCTGGGCGACCTTTGCTTTTAATGATTAAAGAATCCGCGCTCCACGCTGTCAGAGTGGTGAACGAGATTAGAAGTGGTAAAATTAATCGACTGTAATTCATAAAAGCTCCTCACTGAAAGCTGACATTAGTACCAAAATGTGACGCCACCGGTTAGCAATGTATCATTGACGGTTCCGCCGGGAAGCTTAGGATCTCTGGTTAAGCCTTGAACGCGGTATCGCTGCTTGTCTTCAGACGTAAAAAAGTTTTTAAAATCTAATCGAACAGCAAAATGTTCCGAGAAAAAATAATGCTGAAATAAAGCGATATTTCCAGAAAGTGCTGTGCTTGTAATGTTGCCGGTGTCATTGACAATTTCATAAGTTGTTTGGCCTAGACCTGCGCTCAGTCCCATATCGAAATAAATAACTTTACGATCTAAGAAACTCATTTTTGCATACAAAGGGACAAAGTTGACGTTGGCTGAAACCATTTGTGTAAAACGATTATGGTCAGGGACGGTCTTGTGCTGCTTCACGAAAGTTTCAGTGGCATCATTGTCATACAAAGAAGCGCTTAAATAAGAAACTTCAGCACCCCATTTTTCTGTGAAGTAGTAACCGACCGCGGTGTTGTAAACTTGACCCGTGCTGTAGGGATCGTTGATCGGAATTCCTGCTGAGCCGTAAATATAAAACCTTTTTCCTTTGGTGAAGGCTCTATTTTGAACGACAGAATAATCGTCGTCTTTGGCAGACCAGTATTTATCCTCTAGTTTTTTGATGTCTAATTTATCTGACTTCTCAGACGTCTGCGCCGCAGTCGTGGTCGCCACGAGTAGGGTCGCAAGTAAAATGATGATTTTCATGATGTTCCTCCGTCTTAGTTAGTACTCTTAAATAGAAATGGATAGGTCACAACGACCTTCGTTCCACCTGTTGGGTTTGGAAACTTCCATTGCGCAACTCTATTCAGAATACATCCCTCGACGGTCGCGTTTTTCAATGTTGTATCGCCAATTTTTTGTTCATCGACTTTGCCTGTGCCATTAATAACAAACTTAACCGACACTTTCCCTTCCATTTCTGGATGAGCACTGAGTTGTCGTTCGTAGCAGTAAAGGATTTGTCCTAATTGAGTTTTAATATATTGAGCAATCACATCACGGTCTAAACCGCCAACAACTTCGGATTCCTCTTCAATCAAACCAATGCCGGCGTTCCCTGTGTTGCCACCACTTAATGATCCGTATCCTGACATACTTCCGCCACCGCCACGACCCGCTGTTGAAACACCGGTACCGGCACCTTTTGCGTCTTTAGACCAGTCTTTTCCAGAATGATTAATCGGCCCCAAAGCGGCCAAAGCGCGACCACCTTGATCGGGGCTTGCTTTCACGCCCACACTGACAATGACATTTTCAGTTTTAGCGGCTTGGGCTGAAACTTTGCCTAACATTTGTGAAATGCGCCCAGCGCTGAAGGATTTTAACATGCCAGCCATTTTGCTTCCACCAGACGGGGCGGGGGTGGGTGTATTTTTTGGAGGTGGAGTTTGTTGAGCCACTGGAGGTGCCTTTTGTTCAACTTTTTTAGCTGCCATAGAGCCAGGTTTTTTTTTCAAATCCGTGATCACAACGATTTTCATGGCCCGCGATGTTTTTGGTAATTCAATAGCCATCTCTTTTTTATTAAAGAATAAAGATAAACCAAATAATAAAAAGGCCGAGCTGAGCAGAACATAAGCCCCGCGCTTACTGTCTTTATCCATCAGCTGGTGAAGATCTAAATTCATTAAATCTTGAGCGTCTTTCAGTTCAATTTCTTTTGTTGTGATCGAAACCCCAGCTTGCTGAGTGATCGACGGAATAAATTTTTCTCCGCGCGGAAGAACTTTGGTTTCCATCGTAGCGCCGTTAAATTTTACGACATACAATGTATAAGCAAGTTTTGGCACCGAATCTTGGCTGACGGTTTGAACGAATTTTTCAGGATCAGCAAAAACTTTCCAGTCTTTATTGATTGTTTCAAGGAAAAGAATGGAGCCATCAAGCTTCAGAATGGTGGATCCTAAAATTTCTTGCTCGGGAATTGTTTCGTCGCTGACATGGGCACGATCTAAATCGACATACCACCATTTGTGATTTCTGTATTCAAAAACTCCTTGGATTCCTTTGGCTAAGGGATCTATGGAAATAACATCGGCTAATCGGGAAGATCCAAAAGTTTTAGCTTTTGTATCTGGGCGCAGTCGCCACACTTTTTTAACCCCATTGGCCAGGGTTTGTTGAATCACCAATGTCAGCATATAACCATCCCTTTTAAAGTTACTTCACATAAAAACTGGATTCGCGAATTCGCGAGTCCATATCTTTTTTGACCTCGTAAAGCGGTAAGAACTTTATTCCTCGTTTTTGGACGAGGTAGGCTCCGTCAGGATTTCTGACAGTTCCTTTTAGGCTCATTTCCGAAAAATTCACTTCTTGAACTTTTCGAATGCTTTTCTTGGCGTGGGCTTGGATGGCAATAAGGCTAAAAGCCGAAAACACCACAAGTCCAAGACACTTTGATATAAGAGTCATCATAAAATTCGTTCCTCATATATAAAGTCTCCCGGAGATACGTGCAGCTCGACTTTTATTTTGGTTCTTTAACAAATCTAATTTTCTATCTAACCAGTTCTTTAAATTTTCCTCTTTCGTCATTTGGCGGGCTTTTTCATAAGCTTCCACCGCTAGTAAAGGAGCCATTTTGTAAGTCTCTAAAATTCGCGCTTTCTCTAGGACAAGTTCTAAAGAGTTAGCGCCCTTTTCGATCAACTGATTCAGTAAGTTCAGGGCCTTATCTGTCTGACCCTTTTGTGCGTAACTTTCCGAAAGAAGTGGACCTACACCTAGATTATACATTTGATCGGCATTGAGCGGTGAAAATTTGAGGATAGCAGTCTCGAAATCTCCCTCTAAATAGGATTTAATTCCAATAAAAGTTTCAGTTTCTGTCGAGCTCATTTGCATGTCTAAAACTTTGTCAAAAAATGGTAACGCCGAAGCCAATCCTTCGGTTTGATAAACCATACGGGCTTTTTGATAAGCAAGCAGAGGCGCCTCATTTTGAGATTTGATCGCAAGCTCCATAAAGTACAAAGATTTTTCAAAAGCACCCTGGAGTTCTGCCACTAAACCTAAATAATAAAATCCGATCTGTTTATGATCTTTAGATTCGACCAGTGAATAAGCAATTTTCTCCATTTCTTTGATATCTTTGCTGGCAAAACAAGTCGCCATGGCCTGGTGATATTTATAGCCGCTGCTGACGTCCTTACTGACACAAGGTGTGTTGGTGCGACCTTCAAGACGCTTCAGCTGACTGAAAAGCATCTCACTGTTCGCCGGCAAATAGGCCTTTAGCTGCAACAAAATTGGGTAGTGTGCGACCGGTGAAAGACTTTGATCGGCGGGCATTTCTGCAAAGTTCCATGTTTTGTTTTTATCGATCACTTGAACTTTAGCTAATTTTTTTAACTGAATAGCATTGTCTTTTCGTTTGTTATCCAACTGAGAAATAATTTTTCCCATTTCATTTTTAAGATTCTGCTGATCCGCTGGACTCATACCGGCGGGCACTTGAATGGCTTTTAGGCTATCGACATAATCACTATAACAGCGGTCGATTCCACTTAAGGCCTCAAGCTGAACTTGTGAATCGGCAGCCATTTTTGAAGCGCTAAGGTAAGCGGTCTGAGCTTTTTCAAGGCGTTCTGTTTTCATCCCTAGGACCAATGCAAATCGATCTTCTTTACTGGTTTTAAGACTTTGATGAGTTAATTCTTGTTCTAAAATTTTAGCTTGAATGAGGCGGGCTTTTGCTTTTAAAAGTGGTGTGGTGTCACGACTCATAATTTTTTTTGCTAATTCAAAAGCTTCTGCGTTCTTTTTAGAATCTAAAAGCTGAGTCAGGCGCTCGTATAAAATCTGAGTTGCATAGGGTTCTATATTAAGGGCTAGGACGCTGGCTTGAAGTTTGGCGAACTCAGGACCGGCTTTTTCTTGATAGGTCGAAAGAATTTTAGAATAAAGCCTTGATTTTGCTTTCGCATCAGCGGTGCTGATGAGTGTATTATAGATCGAACGAGCTTCTTTATCGCGTTTTTCTAAAGCATAAAAATCCGCAGCCAATTCGAAATTAGTATTTTTATCTTTTTTATCGGAGTCTGCAATTCGCTTCAGTGTATCGGCAGCCTTCATCAGGTAACCATTTTGGGCGTATGTTTTTGCGGCTTCTTTCAGAGCATCAGGGGACCTTGAATCATTGGGGAATTGATTGGCAAAAAGGACCGCTGTATCAGCTCCTTTGGTCGAAGAGACCTCAGAAAAGTAAAGACTAACAGCTTGCCACAAGGCATCCGGAGCCATCTTTGATTTGCCGTGTTCTTTTGAAAATCGAACCAATTTTTCAGCGCCATCAGATTTTTTATTGCTTTTTATATCATCTTGAATTTCTGCATAACTGGCTTCTTGTTCAATGCGAGTCATATTGGCGACACGATTTAAATCGTGCGATGAGTCCGTGACTTTTTTGGCTAGCATTTGAATCGAAACATAATCTTTTTTAATATTATAGATGTCCAGTTGAAGATCTTCTGCCTTTGCTTGAAGATCTTTACCGTATTGGCCTTCTAAAGAGGGCTTAAGCCACTTCTGAGATTCGCTATAATTGGCTTCCTCGTAATAGATCACCGCAAGCTTCATTGTGACTTCTGGTGTTTGAGCCGACTTTGGATATTTCTTAACGAAATTAAGCGCTAAATCCTTGCGTTCACCTTCTCGCAAGGCAGATTTTTCTTTTCCCAATTTGCTAATACTTTTTTCTTTGGCAAATAAAGCGGAATAGGTGGCGTCTTGTTCAAGCTTGGCATCGCCTTTAATGCCATCTGCAACCATTTTATATTGTTCGCTGGCTTCGTCAAAGCGGTCCAACGCAAACAGGAGTTCTGCGTAGGCGTAGTGAGTTTTAAAATCCGGCGTTTCTTTTTCTTCGTGATCGATAATTATTTTTAATGCCTTTTCTGTTAAGGACGTAAATTCTTGATGTTTTTTATTTTTAAGCCAGATCTCCCACCATTTTTCAGCGATATCTTTGGCGGTCACTTTAAAGCCATGGCTGCAGGACTCGTCAGGAATTTCGCGTTTCTGCTTTAAGCGCCAAGGCGAATCTGTTTGGCAAAGGGCCGCTGCGGTTCTTAAATGCTCGATGACTTGATCTCGCAACTTTAAAGATTCATTTGATTCAACCAACGACAGATGAGCTTTCACCAAATAAACGTTGTCGGGATCCCGTTTGATAAATTCGGGTAAGAAAATATTCATATCTTTAAAGCGACCGTGCCCCTCATACAGGCGGGCTAGATCTGTCATGGCTTGGCCAAACTCTTCGCCTTTGGTAATCTTAGCAAAAATCATGACTAGCTCATTCGCCGGAGTGCTATCGCCAATAAAAATAGTTAAGTCCCGCAAAGCTTCTCGGCGTAAGTTCTGTTTATTTTTATTATTTTCACCCTCCACTGAAAGAGGGCTTAACTCGACAACTTGAAGAAGACGCTTCACGCCTTTTGGTGTGTCGGACATATTGTAGTGAGTCCAAGCTAATTTATACATTCCGTAGGGGTAAACCCTAGAATCGGCGTGTTGTTCAAGGCGAGTCAAAAATTCCATAGCAACAGCAAATTTTCTTTGATCATAGTAAAGCTCTCCCAGGCCGACCAAACAGTCCGGAACCAGCGCTGACTTTGGAAAACGTGTGACCATATTTTCATAAAGGGTTTGAGCTTCTTTTATTTTTCCAACTTGCTGATGGGCAAAAGCATTATTAAAAAGAACCGAATCCATTTCTGGATATTTTTTGAATTCTATTTCGATGCGACTATAGATCGCCATTGCTTTTTTAATCCAGTCCGCGCCTTTTTCATTGGGCATTGGAAAACTGGAAAGCTGTTTAGATTTTCCGGCGATCTGCAGATCAAAAAAGCGTCCGGATTTGGACCTGCGCATATAAAGCTCAGCCAATCGATACAAAAGATCGGCTTCTTGCAGCGAACCTTTTTTGGTTTTTAAGATATTTTGCAATGATTCAATGGCTTTATTTTCTGAGCGGGTGATCAAGACTTCGGAAGTGGCGGCTTTCAGTTCGTTGACATCTTCATTCGGAGAATCCAGACGCACTTCGGGAAGAAGACCTTTTTTCGCTTTTGTTTCGGCAGTCGCTATGGTGGGTACGAAGAAAAGTAGGAGAAAGGCCAAGGAAATATTTTTCATACAAGTCTCCAAAACAAGGTCGTTCGGTTTATTTTCCGACGACGGTCACAAGCTTCAGCTGAGGAAATCCAGCCATCGAAGCGGTGTACATGACCTTTCGTAAAGTATTATAAGGAAGGTCGGCATCAGCCTGAAGCAAGATCTTACCCTCCTTGACAAATTTCTTATCGGACGATTTCGCTAACTTATCGAGTTCATTAAATAATGGAACAATAAAATTAGAATCTTTGGGATCAATATCTTTATTGGCGAACTTATTGTCGATGATCTCGGCGATGGTCCTGTCATCAAATTTGACAAGTTCTTTGGAGACCGCAATTTTCACGGCATCCGTCGGATTTTTTTCACTGTTCGAAGCGGGAAGGCGTAAATTTTTAACCGGGTTGATCACGACATCAGAACTGGCATAAGTCTGCAATAAAAAGACGAGTAAGATCGTAAAAACATCTGTCATTGAAGTTAAATTCAGCACGAACATATTTTTCTTTAAATTTGGTTCGTAACGGGCTCTGCGTGCCATAAATTAACCCTCCAACGTATTCCCGAACGAAATTTCGGGAAACATATAATCGGTTTCAGTGTCTTTATTCGTTTTATCATCGTGGATTGGAAAATGAATGCCCTGTCTGGATTTTCGAGCCTCATCCATCACCTTAATGATATCTTTATAAGCCAGTTCGCCAGAAGGATTCATTTCAATTTTAAAAACTTCAGGATTAGCTTTTTTAATGTCGACAAATTTTTGATGAACGGCCGCATAATCCAAATGCCCTGCGCTGACAGGCACCGTTTCCACTTTGGCCTTGCCATCGGTGGTGACCGTGAACTTGACGCCGTCGCTCGAGCTGACTTCGACCGAAATTTGTTTCTTGTTCGGGTGCTCTTCCTGCTTTTTAATAGCCTCTTGAACCACTTGCGGAAGTTCTGTATCAACGATCATCATTTGCACAAAGGCTGAGGAAATTAACATCACGGGGACAAGCTTAACCATTACCGCCAGCAGGGGAGCTAGATCCAGGTCAAACTCGTAATCGTGTTTCACTTTTACTTTTTTTGATCGTCGCATAAATTCCTCAGTCGAAAAAATGTTAACCATTGCACGGCACTTAGCTTTAGACCCTTTGTTACGACGCCTTCGATGATGATGGCGGTGGTCCCGATGGGCTTGCCGAATTATTCACCGAATTACTCATAGCCACATGATCTGGGAATAAAGTTTGGCGAGTTAATTGAGGAATATGAGAGCTTGTTAAAATTTCAGTTAATTTTGAGCATTTCTCGATACATTGCTCGATCAACTGGTTCTGCCTTGCTGTTAAGAAAGAAAATAGCACCATGGCCGGAATCGCAACAGCAAGACCCAAAGCGGTCGTGTACATTGAAACCGAAATACCATGCGCGAGGAGCTGTTGTTTTAGCGCGGGATCGGCTTGTTCAACGGCTTCAAACGATAGGATCAAACCGTGAATTGTACCTAAGAGACCCAAAAGTGTCGCCACGTTGGCGACCATCGAAAGGTAATGCAAACGTTTTGTGAACATCGGCATGACCTCTGACATCGCGATATCATGAGCTTGGAAAATAGTGTCATCATCTCGATCTGCTTTTTCTAAAATTGTTTTAAAAGCCTTTGCCAGTGGCTTTTTTTCCATCTGGGAACAAAGAACAAGAGCCTCATCTAATTTTTTAGAAAGGATTAAATTCTGAATCTTGGCCATGAACTCTTCGACGTTCATGCCATAGCCTCGATACAAAGTTTTGGCTCGTTCAACGACTAAGAAGATTCCAGCCAAGCCCGTTAGGAAAATCGCCCAACCCACCACACCTGTTGCTGTCATAAAATTGAAAAATGCGCTCATAAAGTTTCCCCCTGCTTCATATCAATGAGTTGTTTAATCTGTTGTTGTCCGCGCACTGGCACCTGGAGGAAACGAACTGCATAATGCAAGCCGGATTTAACGTTAATTCTTTGTTTCGTAAAATTTTTCCGAATGATCTGACCAATCACATTGAAAGGTTGTGACTGACCAGGACCGGCTCGGAAGTGAAGGACCAGATCTTGACCTGGCACTAACAGCGGAGTGTTTAAAAGGACTAAGGCTCCGCTTTCACTGAGCGATAAAGATTCTCCGTCAAAAAAATGTTTTTCATTGTGACCATAGACGGGGACTTTAATGTCTTGTCGTGCAAATTCACGGATGATAAATCCGTGTTTGATGGCATCGCGATTGTTGATTAATCCTGCTAAGCGGTCGCGGGCAAAATCAGGCAACTCACCTAAAAGCGTCCATGTTGACAGGTGAGGCGCCCAGACATAGTTATAATCTTGCACTTCGCCCTTTTGTAACATGTTGATGATCACGCTGTAGTCGTAAGGGCCATACTTCATATCACCACGAAGAATGTACCACTGGTTCAGAGGGGCCGAGCTTTCAGGATTTTCTAACTTTTTTGCGTCGCTCATAAATTCCTTTTGTGCTCTGTTATTGAGCGGCCGTTTTGGGCTCATAAAAAATCTGTACGCTCGCTCCAGCGCCTGGAATGCAAGTAGATCCATGGAAGCTGATCACCCAGCTGGTCGCATCGTAAGTCCAACCGCAAGTGCTGCTTTGTGCAGACGTGACCCCGTCAACAATAATTCGAAGCGTGTCAGGGTAAGGTTCGCGGTCTAATTTAAAAGTCGCGGCTAACTCAATGGTTTTTTTCGACAACTGATCTAGAACGGTCGACATCGGGGAACAGATACTGGCCGCAAGTCCGCCTGTTGCAGTTGAAAGGGCCGGATATCGCTGAGAAATTTTTTGACCGCTGTTTCCCAGGGCCGTCACACAAGCTTGGTCTCGGACAGAGATGGTATGAACCGCGAAATTATTTGCGGCTGTGGCTGCCGTGCTTCCTGTAAAAGAAATTAATGAGTCTTTAAAAGATTGGACGCTGAACATATTTGCGTCGGCATAGTTTTCTGTAAAATAATAACTGTTGATGCCGTTATTCCAATCGTAGTGGGAGAAGTCATCTTCATCGCTGACAATAATCACGGCTAAAAAAGCACCCGGTCGCTGGAAGCCCAAATTGTCAGGATTTTCTAAAGCTTTTTTGAAGCTTGAAAAAGCTCTTTCGTCTCCGGTTCCAGTTGTTCCTGTTTTAATGTTTTTCGTGAAAACAGAAGTAAGGTTTGGAGTATTTTTATCCATGACTGACACGCCCGAGTAAGGTGTCGTTGACCCTTGCCTCCATGCAGATCTTGTTTTCGTATTATAGTGATAATCTAAGTAGGCCCCTGTATCGGTCACGGCCATATGGAAATCAAAGTTTTTAGTTTGGAAGTCTTGAATAAATTGTTGAAAGTTATTCGCAAGATTCGTTTGTGATGTTGCCATCGATCCCGAACTATCAACCACCCACAGAATATCAATCTTGCGCGGCACGTAGGCGATGCTTTGTTTGAAAGTCGCCTCGCTGGCAAGCAAAGAGAAAGAAGATGCTGGCTTATCGCATCCTGCCACCAACATGATTGAGGCCATAGCCATTGTTGAGTTCAATAACTTTTTCATAAGAAGAACCCTCCTAAAGAACTTCTGTCCTAGAAGCTCTATCTTTCCTACCCAGTCTATCGTCGGGTATGGAAAATAATGAAGGGCCGTCCTAAGGTCTTGAAAGCTAACTTGAATTGCTGTTAGGTCTTTAATTGAGACAGTCTAAGCTTGCGGAACCACTCAGTTTCGAAATTTTTAGAGCTGAAAAATAAATCGGTGATCGTCTAGGGAATCAACAGTTTCTGAAAGATTGAAGGCGGCTTTTAAGGTGTTCAGCGTGTCTTTTTTAGAAGGTTCGATTTTTTGTCGAAACTTTCGACGCAAAAAATAGAATCCCTCAGGTTTTCAAGAGCTTGGCTTTGGCTTCCTGCCAAAGGTTTTCTTTGTCTTGCTGACTCATTTTCTCCCAAGTTAAGGCGCGCTCTTCGCGTATTTTCATCATTGTTTTAAAACGCAGTTCAAAACGCCGGTTGGCTTCGCGGCCAATTTGTTCTGGATCCATTTTTAAATGTCGAGCTAATTGTGCCAAACTAAAAAAGACATCACCGATCTCGTGGCGAATTTCAGATTCAGATTTTAAATCTAAAGCTTCTTCCATTTCGGCAAATTCTTCACGGACCTTTTCGCGCACCTGCTCGGAATTTTCCCAATCGAATTTTAACTTTTCTGTGCGAAATCCAATCTTCGCAGCTCGTTGCAAGGCGGGCAGACCCGTTGGAACTTTTAAAGCAAAGGGATCCTTGTTTGCTTTCTCTTGCTGTTTAATGACCTCCCAGTTCGCAATCACTTGCTCACTGCTGGACACTTTTTCGTCACCAAAAACATGAGGGTGTCGACGGATCAGTTTTTCATTGATGGTCAAAATCACATCGGCGAGGTCGAAAGCACCCCGCTCTTTTGCTAGTTGGCAGTGCAAGATCACTTGAAATAAAACGTCGCCTAGTTCCTCTTTGATCAGTCCATCGTTTTTTGTCTCCAAAGCTTCTGCTAATTCGTGGGCTTCCTCCAAGGCAAAAACTGATAAGGATTCATGAGTCTGCTCAAGATCCCAAGGGCAACCCTCGGGCCCTCTAAGACTAGCAACCACTTGGACCAAGGCCTGGAGGTGAGATAATTCAATTGGTGGATGCGGCATATGACACTCCGTCTAAGCAGTGGGTCTCGACTTTAAACTAGAACCAAGAGATAACTACCACACATGACAGCAGTTTTCGAATAAAAACACCGATAATAAGTTAGCTAACTCGATGCCACACTAAATGAAGGCGTTTAAAAACTAATGATGGGCAGTATCAAAAAGTACACACAAAAAAAACCCGAGCACCATTCGCGGGTGAACTATGAGGATCATAGCCAAAAGTTTTTGGATTGGGTGGACCATTTAGGTTGGGAAAAAACCTGGTTGGGTCGTTGGATTGGCGATATCGAAGAACGCTATTCGATCCGCCGGGGTTTGATGATCTTTTTATTTTGTTATGCCTTGTCCTACCTGATTTTTTTTCAAATTCATGCTCCCTATAATTTTCAAGTCGGAGATATTGCCTCCACCGAAGTTGTGTCGCCCTTAAGTTTTGAAATGGTCGATGAAGTTTCTACCGAAGAAAAAAGACTTCGCGCTGAATATTCAATTCCCACCGTTTATGATTATGACGTCAGTGTTTTTGATCGTTTGCAGCAGGGGGTTTCCAGGGGCTTTCGTAATATGCGAGGTTACGGGCGTGAAATCAAGTGGCCCCGCAAAGGCTATGCTTCAGAAGTAAAAGTGCGCGAATTTTTTACGCGTAAGATGCAGTTTGAAAAAGACCTGTCTGTGCCGGTGCCAGATTACTTGTTTGAGTGGCTGGTCGACGGGCACTTTAGTCCCAGCATTGAGGGCGCTTTAGTCTCCAATTTACGAATTTGGTTTGATAAAAGGATTGCCGATTCGCCAGAGCGTTTTATTCCCAGCCATCAAAAAGAAGTGGTGGCTCGGACCGTCAACAAAAACAATACTGGCAAAGAATTTTATATTTCAAAAAATGATATTTTAGATATTCAAAATCCCGAACCTTTTATTTTGTATGATCGAAAAAGCTTAGAACATTTTTCCGAGGGCGATAAAGTCAATCTTCTTTATTTCGCGCGCAGTTTGCTGATTCCTAACCTGACACTCAACAAGCAAGAGACCGCTTCGCGAAAGCAATCCGCCAGGGATGCGATTTTACCTGTTAATATTAGCATGAAGCGAAACCAAACGATTCTTAATAAAGGGGCGGCTGTTCAGCCCTTTCATATGGCGGTTCTGAAACAAATTGAAACCTTGCAGTCCGATCGTAAAAAAGACTTGATGGCGCTGGCCATGGCCTTACTGCTATTTCTTTCAATTTTTGTATTTGCCTCCTATATTCGCAGATTCAGTGCAAACCGAGTTCGTGTCGAATTTAAAGATCTGACGGTCATGATGTTGATTGCAACGTCCGTCATTTTGATCACCAAAGTATTTTTATTTTTAGCCGATGCCACTTTGCTGGCCAAATTTGGATCTTCGTTAACGCCTTTGGTCTTTCTTTTTGCAGTCCCAGCTGCGGCGGGTCCGATGCTGGTCGGGCTGCTCATTCAGTCGGGCGAAGTCGTATGGTTATTTACGGCCTTTCTAGCGATCTGTTTGGGAGTTATGGAAGATTTTAATTTGCCATGGATGCTGGTCACATTGGTGGGCGGAATTGCAGCCGCTCGAGGGGTTTACTCTTGCAAAAAGCGAGATGACATTTACGTGGCTGGGCTGCGGACTGGTTTGATCAATGCGTTTTTAATTGTTTTTGTCTTAGCGATCACTCGCGCCGATCAAGAAATTGTCAATCGAGAGATTGCCTTTGCAGCTTTCGCCGGATTCTTAAGTGGAATTGTCAGTTCTTTTTTAGCCTTGATGTTTGTTCCTTTATTAGAAAATATTTTTCACTACACCACAGACGTCAAACTTCTTGAGCTCAGTAATTTAAATCATCCTTTGCTAAAGACGATGATTGTAAAAGCTCCGGGCACCTACCATCACTCGATGCTTGTCGGAAGTATGGTGGAAGCTGCGGCCGAGGAGATTGGCGC
>JAYWEQ010000002.1:0-29682 GCA_043779185.1 Pseudobdellovibrionaceae bacterium | reverse complement strand
TACTTCACTTTGTCTTTTGAACGGATTGTTATTCTGCGCAGAGATCTCTGGCTTCCCCAACTTTGATTGGTTAAATTTTCTAGCTAGCACAGAAATAACGTCAGCCAGGGATCCCGTGTGGGCAATATGGGACAGCAAGCTTTTTGCTTTTTTAAGATCATGAAATTGTTCTTTGGTAAAAGTGATTTCAAGGCGGACGGATTCGTCTTTTTGGGGGCGCACAATTTCTTGGATTTTCAAAGGCAGATCAAATTCTTTGGCTAGAACTTGCCTAGATTCAAAGCCATTGCAGTTTTCAAGTTTTTCTAAGATTTCTTGAGTTTTGATTTCAGAAACAAGATCGCCTTTCTTAGCTTCTGATTCAAGGCACTTTTGCAGTAAGACCGCTTGCGATAAATTGAGAGTTCCTGCTTTTAGCCTTTCTGCGACGTCGGGAACTTTTCTTAAAAGCTTTGCTGCATCAATTCGGCGCAAAGCCGAAGGCTCAGAATAACCATATTTTTTAGTCATCATTGTGTACATGCTATCAAAGCCCATATCCGCATAAAGCCTACGATCCATAATTTCTAAAATATGACTTAAAACTAGATGCATAATTTTGCGTTCAGTTTGAACTAAATTTTCAGTTCTAAAAAGAAGTTCGTCGTTTGAAATGTATTTCAGATTTGTATTTTCGTCCGTCCATTTTGATCCTAATTCACTTAAAGTTGATTGCATCTAGGTCTCCTTTTAAAAAGCTAGAAGGAACATAACATGGAATTTTCGGGCTTATTTTTTGGTTATTTATTTCTGATTTAACAATTATAAAAACTAGAAATTAGCCTGCCTGCGCCGCCATAAATCGCTTCCAATAATCTGATATAAAATAAACGTCGAGGGGATCAAGTGTTTTATTATCTTCAAACAGAATCCATATTAGGAAGCCAAAAAATGCCCGCAAGAAGTATTTAAAAAAAACTATAAAAATTTAAATAAATAACGCAAGCAATAACCGCTGCGGAGCCAGAAACAGCTATGGATCTGTTTCGACTCAATTTTTTCCGGTGGGTATGGGGAAGAGTGAAGTTAATCCCTAAAGAAAAAGGTTAACTTTATAAGCTTTTGAAAAGCTGAATAAAAGCGATCACCTGTTTGGGTCAATCTAGTTCGATCTCGCTTCTAGTAACCTAATTTCGCCTGTTTATAAAGCGCTCATATCCGCAGCGGAACCCGTTTATCCCGCTTTGCGAATCTGACGAATTGCAATTTGATGTTTAACGTTTTCTTTAAGGCGATAAGCTTTCAGCTTATTTCTAGCGATCGAAGAAGACATAAATAGGTCGAATTCATCTGCTTGGCGTACAGGTCCCGACCGGCTTAAAATAATATTCTTGAAGCGGCTTAAATCAAGACCCAATGCAGACTCAATTTCTTGCAAGTAAGCTTGGTTATGAGCGTGGCCCCAATTTATCAGGGTCTTTTTGGAAAAAGATTTTTCTCCAGCTTCGTCAAAGCGCCAAGCTGAATTGGACCAATAGGGCTGGATAATTTGAGCATTTTCGACACCGTTTTCGGAATCTTTTTTTAGGACGTCAGTTTCGCCAAGACCGCTGGCAACGCCCTCAATTAAAACTGTATCACTGATGTCGCGGAAGACCATGCGGCCCGTCGGCTTTAAATTTTTATCAAGCTCAATTAACATATTCTGTGAATTTGGTGTTTCCATCTGCGCCCCATAACGCAGAAGTAGTTTTGCTTTCGACCGCCCTAAAAGTTGGGCATAGGCTTTCTGCCAAAATTCTTCGACGGGAATGCCATTTTTTTCTGCGATCTCACGACCGACATAGGGAATGCTTAAGGCCGGCAGGTAATAATTGCCACTCTTCATAAAAGAAAGATCACGAAAAAGGAAACCTTCGCCAGTCTCTTTATCCGCCACCATGGCAACCTCTTTAGCTAAAATTAAATCTGGATCCAAGCCGATTTCTGAATCAACCCGGGTGAAATAGTTCATGCGGTTGATTCCATCCAAAATATCTTCGCTCGTCGACGCTTTGCCTGGCTGATATTGACCTTTGGGTCCATGCGGATAATCTGTCGGCATTTTTATTGTGTAATACTCATCTCCAACTTGAATGGCTAAAGATCTTGAAGCGGTCAAGAAGGCGTTAACACTTCCATCAGAAACTTCCTGAGCATCGGGCAAAGAATGAACCGTATTATAAGGATGTTTGAACCAACGAATTTTGTTACCATTTAATATAAGATTCTTCAGCTGATCAGAAGCATCAGGAAGGAAGGTTGTCTGAATTCCCGATTTAGAAACTAAACTAAAATCGACTTTAATGGGCGCGCGGTCTTTGCGAAATTCTGCAAAGTTTGCTTCCTGCTCCCAGATCAACCATTGCTCAAACGGAGGTTTTTCGATGATCTGATGGCTCGAGGTTGAGCCAAAAATATTTCCACAAATTAAAGGACTGGCTTGCCCTTGAGTTCCGAAGAGCATTCCGATAACAAGGGCCGTGGTAAAAAACTGCTTCATAAAAATCTCCCAGGAATTATAAAACGTTCGACAAAATGAGGGCACTTTAAATAGATTATGGCTTATCAAAAACTTTCATGACGCCGTTCTTGATGATGGTCGGATCCATCACGACGGAACGGAGGGGGCCCAATTGCCCGGCTTTTTGGAGAGAAACAGGAAAGGATCCCTCTTCTTGAATTGTATTTGAAGCTCTAAATATTGTCAGAGCGTTGAGGACTTGTTCTTTGTTTCTCTCTTGGGCCAATAAAAGACCATTTGAGTTTACATTTTGTAGAGCCACGTCAAGACCTTCAGAGGCGCAACTTGCGCCGATTAAATCTTTCACGAAGTGATAGTCGTCGACGACTTCACTAATATCAACAGCCGCTAAGCCGATCCCATAATTTAAGAAGGCAATTTGGTTGATGATGACTCCACCTAGAATTTCTCCGAAGGCCCATGAGGTGACATTGAGGGCTTTAGTCCCAGCTTTATAATAACGACATAACTCATTATGGTTAGCTTTATAAAGCGCCTGGCAGTTCCAGAATTGAGGGCTCATCATGCATATTGTGTCACCATGACAACGGCTTGCGGTGGGGCACTGGTAGACCTCTGCCATCTTTGATTCAATATTTTCTTGATAAACTAAATCATACCCACCGCTAAGGGGCTGTCCTGTCAAAGTACGCGATAAGCCATTGATTCGATCTGTGGCGATCGCAAGGCCCTTTTCACCATAATCTGAACGGGTCACTATTCGCGTGGCGGCCCCTGCCGTCTGGGTCGCAAGCAATAGGAAGATAATAAAACCTTGGATCAAGCTTTTTTCACAGCTTAGGAGATTCTTTATTTTGAAGTGATTACTCATGACTGAATCCTTTTAAAAATAAGTTTTGTGATCGAATGGATTGCATACACAATGCCAAAGCCTAGGTCGGTTAAGTAGTCCCCGAAGGCCCATTGGCTGTCTAGATCAAAGGCAGTGAGGGACGGGAAATGGCACTGAAAATCCGAATTGAATCCAATACGCTCTTGCCGAAATCTTCAAACGACGCTAATTTCGGCCACGAAAAGGGGGTATTTATGGTTCTTAAGATGTTGGCAATGTCGTTGTTTTTTACGTCGAATGTGATGGCAAATACCAGTGCGGTTGTTTGGACTGAAAACGGGTCCATTCAAAGGGTCTCTCAGGCTGATATCAATCTAGCGAAGAAGCCGATCCTGGGATATGTTTATGATCTTCGCTTAAAAGAAAATATTTGCTATGAGGGAAATGATTTTGAGGTCATTCGTATTCTGACTTCAGGTCTTCAGCGACGCGGGACTGAAGTGTGCGATGGGAATTTATCCATCAAAGACAGCGCCATCAATTTAGGTCCCTGTGCGATGCCTTCAATTCACGATGAAGAGTACTCTTTGGTTTTGCCAGTTTGTAAATAAATTGTTTATTTTGGTGAGCGATGCCGGTCTATTTTCCCGAGGATCCTTGCGGCAAAAAAAGCTGCAAGGGGCTTTTTGCAAGTCTTTCTAAAAAAGAAAGAAGCAAGGCTCGGCGTTGAGGGCGGCGAATTTTCTGCGCACTAAGGGCCAGCGTAAAAGCTAAAGCAAAGCTGACCGATAAATTCAAAGCTCCAATCACTAGGATTCCCAGCATGGCATTCCAAAACGGCCAGGTGGTTAAAATATCAAACCCTAAAGTTGAAACGGCAATGGCTAGGCTTCCCGTGGAAAGCGTGATGTGCCTGACCTCTAAGGGGATGCCAAAAAAATGCAATATTTCAGGAAGCAGTCCTAGCATAAATCCTAGGCTGATATTCGCCGCTAGGGCCGCCGCATTTTTCTGAATAAAGTTTCCTGTTGCGCGGGCTTGTCTTCGTCCAAAGATATTTCTTATTTTCTCATTGTATCGAATTCGTTCTTTGATTTTCCGAAGTGTCACCCAGTTATCAAACCAGCCAGCAAAAAGACTGGACGCAAACAGCAAGCAACCCGTAAAAGCGGCGTAAATAAAAGACGGACCGGTCAGGAAAGTAGAATGTAAAATATATTCGGCCTTTTCATTCACAATCAAATTGTGACCGCTGACAATTTTGTGAAAATAAAAAACTAAAATAGTCGTTGGAATGACAAGGCATAAATTTCCTAAAATTCCAACCAGCTGCGTTCTTAAGAGGGCCATCATCTCGTCGGTCACTTCAGACAGTCGAGCTGGGTTTAAGTTTCTAAGTTTTGTTGCGATGCTTGGTGCGGTCGAAGCCGGTTGTTTCGTAGCTAATGAAAAACCAAAAAATTGAATGGCAAGGAAGCTGGTCGAATAATTTAAGCTTGCAAAAAAACCCGCTAAAAAGCCAGAAAGGCCTAAAGCCCCTACGGCCAGCTTTAAGAAAACTGTGAAAGCCGTCACAAAGCCACCGCCGCCGGCTTTGCGGAACATGGAAATATATTCGGCTTTTGTGTGCGTAATGTAGTGGTCGCCAATCTCTGAATTTCGTTCAACCACTTTTAAAGTCAAAAGTTGCAGGCTGTCTTGTAAAAACGAACGAAGACTTCTTTTTGATTGCACGTCATGCACCAGTTGCAAAAGAAATTCTCTGAAAGTCGCAGCGGGCACAATGGGCCGCACTAATGTTTCGACGATAATCATAACCCTTGCTAATTGCCGCCTCAGCCGCTCCATATGAAAGACCATGGAAACACTGACGCCGTGTTCATCCAAGTGCGAGTGAATATCATCCAAGGCCTCATGGCATTTTGAAATATCAAAAAGAATCTTTTTTTGAAGCTCTTTCAAGCGGTCCCAGTTTTGGTCGCGTCGATTCTGCGTGAATTCGTGCAGGATCAGGCCAAAATTATAAAAGGGCATATCCTTTAAATGTCGATACTGAAGTCGCTTTCTAAACTGAGAACTAAGGGCTAAGGATTGCACTTGGCTGCCTAAAAAAACTAAAGCGTCGCTTAAATCGTAAACAACCGCGGTCATCGGCACGGTTTGATGGTTTAAGAATTCATTCAAGAGTTGAGTTAGGATTTCTTCGTCCAGATGATCAATCCAAACAAGATCTTCGTCATCGGGAAAAAGCTGGGAAATCAAGGACGAAAGATCATGTTTTAAAGGCGTTGAAGGTAAGAACTTCAACATAATTCTTTCGCTCAGTTCTTGGACAAATCCGACTTGGTTGCTAAGGCCCACTTCGCTGAAAAAATCCAGATCACTCATATCCATTAAAGTTTGCTGAAGAACTTCAAAAAAACGAGATTTCATCGCTAGATTTTTTTCTAAGATATGTAAAACGTATTTAAATCGCACGCTAGGAATTCTTGAGGGGTCCATGGCTGTATCAAGTTCAGGATTGTGGGGGAGCCGCAGCCAGGCGCAAAAGTAAATGACCCAATCGACACGCTTTTCGAAGTCGTTGCAATCGCGTAATTCCTCTAAAAGATGATGAAGATCTTTTCGAACACGGAAGCGTCGTTCAAAAAAAATCCATTCTTTTAAAGATTTAATCCACTCATGGGGCGCCTGCCAGAAATTCATTGAACCCTAACGACGAATGGATTTTGGATCGACCGCATCTTGCAAGCCGTCACCCAGAAAGTTAAAACTGATCACCGTCAGTAGAATCATAACCCCAGGTAGAATACAGAGCCAAATATTTTTATAAATCACTTCCTGAGCGTTATTAAGCATATTTCCCCAGCTGGGTGTCGGGGGCATAATGCCCAGTCCAAGGAAGCTCAGGGCCGCTTCAAATAAAATAGATTCACCAACGCCCAATGTGATCGAAACCAGCATGGGAGCGATCACATTCGGAAACATATGCCTTAAAATAATGGTGCTGTCTTTGGCTCCCAAAGTTTTTGCAGCCAAGACGAATTCTCGTTCGCGCAAGGAAAGGATACTTCCCCGAACAAGACGGGCGACCCCCATCCAAGAAAAAAGACAAAGAATGATCACCATTTTAAAAATGCTTTCCATTCCCGTTGGTAGAAGCGAATTTAAAAATGGCACTTTTTGCAAATCAATCGCTGCCACGACAATTAAAACTGGAATCAAGGGCAGAGATAAAAGAGCATCCGTTAAGCGCATCAAGGCGTTATCTAAAAATCCACCGTAGTAGCCAGCCACAGCGCCAATCACAAGGCCCATCAAGGCCGAGGCAATGGCAACTAAAATACCAACGCCAATGGAAACCCTAGCGCCATAAATTAAGCGCAAGAAAACATCGCGACCCACTTCGTCCGTGCCAAAAACATGGTAACTAGAAAAAGACTGCACGATAGGCTCTAGACTTTTAGCTTCCACTGTTTTCAAAGCTTTTAATTTTTCTAAGGCTTCCAATTTAGGTAATGAGATCACGTCATAAAGGGCGTCGGCCTCTGGCACAGTGACCAACTGTTTTTCGACTAAATCTTTCTGAACACGGCTTGCTTCCGACGGATTGGCCTTGATCCAGTTTTCGATCTCAATTTCTTTTTGATCTTGAGAAAATTCAATCCGTGTTAAGGGCTGTTCGTAGCGGGCGCCAAGATTTTGCTTATTAGGATCAATGCCCATCACTCGGCTGATGATATCTGCGCCCAAGGAAATGGTCAGAAAAAATAAAATTATTAGACCACCAGCCACAGCCATTTTGTGTTCTAAAAATTGCGACAGCACAATCTGCCACATGCTTTGTGCGGTCTCGGCATTTTTAATGTCTATGGCGCTGGGCTCTTTAAATTGTTGCATAAATCCTTTAGTGGTAAGCAATGCGGGGATCTGCAAACCCGTACAAAATATCTGCGACCAAATTCATAATTAAAACCATGCTGACTGAAATAATAAAGGACACCATCGCGACATTAAAATCATTCGACATAATCGAGTCATAAACAAGCTTCCCAACACCCTGATAAGAAAAAACTGTTTCTGTTAAGATCGCGCCTGAAAATAAGGTGGATAAACTTAAAGCTAAAACTGTGATCAAAGGAATCAAGGCATTTCTAAAGGCATGCTGCCAAACGATGATATTCCTGGTCAGGCCTTTGGCTTTGGCCGTTCTAATATAATCATTTCGCATGGCTTCTAGCATAGATGATCTTGCAAAACGAACGAAGCGGCCGATCTGCTGAATACTAAGACTGATCGTCGGTAGAAATAAATACCAAGCTCGATCTTTCATGGCTTCCCAAAAATTGGCAGGCTGAAAGCCAATGGTTTCAGTCCCGCTGGCTGGGAACCATCCAAGTGTGACAGCAAAAATAATGATCAATAAAATTCCCAACCAAAAGGAGGGGATCGAGATCCCGGCAAAGGACAGCAGATTTAAACTGTAATCTAATTTTCCTCCCGGTTTAAGAGCTGTATAAACTCCGAGCGGCACTGAAATCACAATTGAAATCAGCAGCGCCCAAAACGACAGAACAAAAGTATTCCAAAGTCTTGGCCCCATGATCTCTGTGACTGGAACCTTATAAGTTCGGCTATAGCCCAAATCGCCTTTGGAAACTGTTTCCACCCAGTTCATATATCTGACATAGGAGGGTTGATCTAAACCATAAAGTTCCCGAAGGCGGGCGACATCGGCAGATGTAATTCGCGGGTTCGAAGCGATCATCATTTCAACAGGGTCACCCGGCATCAGGGTCATGATGTAAAAACAGACATAAGAAAGGATGGCAATCACCACCAATGTCTGAATCAGTCGCCGAGTGATATACGTTAGCATCTTAGAAGCTCCACTTTTCGACTTCGTTGGTTTCTGGGAATTGATGGCCGGTCAGTCTGACATTTTTAAGACCAGCTGGTAAGACCGCAATATCAGAACGGTAATACATTGGCAGAACAGGAATTTCTTCGGTGTAAAGTTTTTGTAACTCCCAAGCCAGTTCCACACGCTTTTTCGCATTAAATTCAATATCTAATTGATCGACAATTTGATCCACTTTGGGGTTTGTCCAGCTGGTGTAGTTCTGTCCAGACCAACCATTTTTACTGGTTGGAATCGCCGCTGATGCATAAGTCGATCGTGGATTATTTTCTGGTGAAGACACCCAAGCAAATAACGACATCGCAGAAAATTTTCGTTTTCTGGTTGTTTCACTAAAAAATGTTCGAGCCACTTCGTTTTTAATTTGGACGTCAATGCCGATTTGCTTCCACTGCTCTTGCAAATAGCTTTCAACGGTCTCACGAGTTTTATCACCAGCAGTTGTGTTGATTTCTAGCGATAACTTTTTCCCGTCTTTAAATCTATAACCGTCAGCGCCCACTTTCCAGCCGGCCTCATCCAGCAATTTTTGGGCCTCACGCCGAGAGTAGCGATAAATCGCGACATACTTTGGATCTGCCGTGTACCAGGGATCCTTTGGGGTCATAAAATGCAAAGCCGCCTGTTGTTTTCCGTCAAATAAGGATTTGACCAGCTCTTCACGGTTCACAGCGTGAACCAACGCTTTTCGAACACGCAAATCTTTTAAAATCGGATTGTTCAAATTCAAATCAATATGTTCGTAAGTGACGCTGGGTACAAAGACCACCTGGTACGGCAGCTTTTGTGCCTGAATTTTTTTATCCAAGGTCACAGCCTGGTCAAATTTTAAGCCGGTTGTTGTGATCATATCGATGGTGCCAGAAACTAAGTTGGCTTCCATCGTTCCTGTATTAGAAATAAATTTCAGGATAATTTTTTTAATTTTTGCTGGTGGCCCATAAAAATAAGGATTCGGCGTTAACGTGACGTGGCTGCCTAATTTTACTTCAGAGTAAACATAAGGGCCGACAAAAAGACCGGGTGTTGTTGGGCTTTTTGTATATAAAGAGTTTTTCTCATAGCCTTCTTTTTCTTTGCCATATTTTTCAAAGACGGGCTCTTCTAAATGTTTAGGCAGGGGAAAGAACTGACCTAAGCGATTAAAATCCCAACGGGCTTTCTCGTAAGTAAAGGTGCACTTTTTAGGGGTCTTTGGATCAAAATCAATTTTTTCAACTTGCGTATAAGTTTCTTTTTCGCCCACCGAAACATTCGGAGAGGCCGCCACTTTTAAAGCAAAAGCAAAGTCAGCACAAGTTAATGGATTGCCGTCGCCCCATTTAGCGTTATCTAAAATTTCCCACTGGGCGATGATTTTTTTCTTGCCGCCGATTTCAACAATTTTGGCTTTGCCATTTTCAAGGGTCGGAATTTCTTTAGCAAGTTGTGCCACCCAATGTGAATCGGCATCTAGATTGACTAAAGAACGATTCGTCATACGGTGCAGAGTCGTTGAAATCATCGATGACATCACCAGCGGATTTAATGAGTCATACTCTTGGGAAGATCCCATTTTCAGCTCATCATTGTTAAGCGCTAAAGCCGCCGGTGAATTCAGAAAGCTCAGCACAAGGCAACCTACCAGGGCCCAAAAAGTCATCTTCATAAGATCTCCTTTGTCGTTTCAGTTTTTTTTTCATAAAGCCAACAAGCTGTTTTGTGATCCAGCCCCAAAAGCGATGGGATTTCTTGATCACAGATCGGCATTCGATGCGGACATCGTGGATGGAAGGCACAACCGGATGGTGGATTGATAGGGCTTGGCACTTCGCCCGCCAAAGATTTTTTCATTTGTTTTTTGCCGACGCCAACTTGTGGGATCGATGCAATCAAAGCTTGCGTGTAGGGATGCTTTGGATTTTTAAAAAGCTCATCGCGCGGCGCGATTTCGACAATTTTTCCTAAATACATCACAGCGACGCGGTCACAGAAATATTCAATCACCGACAAATCATGAGAAATAAACAAATAGGTCAGATTCAGTTTTTCTTGCAAATCCTTCATCAGGTTTAAAATTTGCGCTTGAATTGAAACATCTAAAGCCGACACGGGCTCATCACAAATAATCAGCTGCGGATCTAGGGCGATGGCTCGGGCGATGCAAATTCGCTGACGTTGTCCGCCCGAAAACTCGTGCGGGTAGCGATTGATGTGCGAGGCTTTTAAGCCGACCAAAGCAAGAAGCTCTAAAATACGGGCTGCCCGCGCTTTTGGATCTAAGTGATTGTGAATTTCAAAAGGTTGAAGAAGAATTTGACCGACGGTCATTCGCGGATCCAAGGACGCAAAGGGATCTTGAAAGATCATTTGAATTTCACGCCGGGTCGAGCGTAACTTTTCGCCCTTCAATTGACCAAAATCTTCATTGCGGAAAGTTAATGTGCCAGCGGTGGGTTCGTACAAGCGAATCAGAGTGCGACCTAAAGTGGATTTCCCGCAGCCAGATTCACCGACAAGCCCCAAGGTTTCGCCTTTTTTAATGACCAGCGAAACTCCGTCGACGGCTTTGACTTGACCGACTTCACGGAGCAGTAATCCCTTTTTGATGGGGAAATACTTTTTGATATTTTTAGCCTCAAGAATTACTTCGCTCAAACGCAGTTCTCCTTTACAGAGGGTTAAAACAAGCCAGGCGGTGGCCAGGTCTTGGCTCGGTGACAGGCGGTCGGTTGTCTTGGCATTTCGGTAAAGCATTGGGACATCTGTTAAAAAATGGACAGCCTTTTGGCAGCTCATGCGGCGCTGGCACTGTGCCTTCAATGGTTTGCAATCTGTGAGGCCGCTGACCTAATCTTGGTCTTGAGCCAATCAGCGCACCTGTATAAGGATGCTTTGGATTATTAAAGAGCTCGGTGGTGTCTGCCATCTCGCACATTTGTCCGCCGTACATCACAAGCACTTGATCAGAAATTTCAGAGATCACACCTAAATCGTGTGTGATAAACTGCACGGTCATATTAAATTTTTTCTGTAAGCTTTGGATCAGCTCTAAGATTTGAGCTTGAATGGTCACATCTAATGCCGTTGTCGGTTCGTCAGCGATCAGAAATTTTGGCTCGCAGGATAAAGCCATGGCGATCATGGCTCGTTGTCTCATGCCACCAGAAAGTTGATGCGAGTAATTGCCGTAGCGATCACCAGCGGAAGGAATTCCCACAAGGTTCAGCATCTCAATCGAGCGCTCTTTGGCTTCATTGGGGCTGCACTTTTTATGCTTTAAAATTTGTTCATCAATTTGGTAGCCGATGGTTAAAACAGGATTTAACGCCGTCATGGGTTCTTGAAAGATAATGGCCATCTGATCGCCCCGAACCGCCTGCATTTCAGTTTCTGAAAGCTTCAGGATATCTGTGCCATTGAGGAAAAAAGAACCGCCGGTGATTTGTCCAGGTCGTTCAATCAAGCGCATCAAGGAAAAAGAGGTCACCGATTTTCCGCAGCCCGATTCGCCGACGATGCCTAAAGTTTGACCTTTATGAATATCGTAAGAAAGTCCATTGACCGCTCGGAAGGCACCCATCTTTGAAAAAAAAGTTGTTTCTAAATCACGCACCGAAACAACAGGTTCCGAGAGCATGTTTTTAGATTCACTTTTGTTGGTCGTCACATCCACAGATTTTGCCCCGCCTCTGGGTCAAAAAACCCAGTGGTTCTAGTTACCTCAGGCAATATTTAAAAGCAAAGGAAGAGTCCTTGGCGAATCGATAACGCATTAAATCAGGCGTGATTTTTCAAGCTCGGAAATGACTTTAAAAAAAGTTTTCTCAAAGCTTTTTCCCATGATTCCTGAAAGCTTTTCGGTCCATTTTTGCTTCTTTTCAAACTTTACTTTTAAGACTCTGTGGGTGCGACTGCGAGCTGTTAAGTAAGCGTCGCTGGTCATGATCTCATCAACTAAACCCAGCGAAAGTGCGTTTTCACCATACCAGTATTCGCCGGTCGCAACCTGGTGCAAATCAAGGTGCGGTCGGTACTTGTGAACAAAGTTTTTAAAAAGGCTGTGGGTGTCTTCTAACTGTTGAATAAATTTTTGTTCGCCCTTGGCTGTGATCTCGCCAAAGATGCTGACAGTTCGTTTAAATTCACCGGCAGTGTATTCTTTAAAGTCGACATCATGTTTTTTAAGCAAACGATTCAAATTGGGGACTTGGGCGACAACACCCACCGAACCGACGATGCCAAAGGGCGCACATAAAATTTTATTCGCCGTGCAAGCCATCAGGTAACCCCCGCTAGCGGCGACCTTATCCACACAAACCGTCAGCGGAATCTTTTGATCGCGCAGGCGCACTAATTGCGAAGCGGCCAAGCCATAGCCATGCACGACGCCGCCAGGACTTTCTACACATACGACCACTTCGTCTTCGGGTGTCGCCGTCGTCAGTAAAGCGGTCACTTCTTCTCGCAATGATTCAACCTCTGAGGCTTTAATATCGCCGTCAAAGTCGATCACAAAAACGCGATTTTTCAGAGGTTGTTCTTTCTTATTTTTTTTAAGCTTTTTCTTTTCTAACTTCCAATCCGCTTCAGTCATAGCCTCTGACTTAAGAGCCACTTCAAGCCGACGGTAGTGCTGATTTAAGTCCTCAATGTCGACCAAAGGTTGATGCTGGCTTTTGGCCGCCATGATGGCGATAAAGGCAATAACGATGATGATGGCGGCGACTAAAACAAAGGCTTTAGCCGCAAAAATTAAGATCACTAAAAAAACGTCCACAAAAGACCTCCGCAGGTAGGGCGTATCATAAGACTTGCTTCGACAAAGGTCGAGAAACATTTTTGCAGCCATGATCCTAACAAGCTGATAAAATCAGATTGTGGTCACTGTTTTATGTTTTTTGATATTTTCTGCGCAAGCTGAGCGGGCGATTGTGACGCCCGAGGATGTGCAGCGTTTAAGTGGTTTTGCAGAGCATAAAAAGATGAATGCTGATTTCGATAAAAATCGAGAAGCCGGTTTTGAAGATTATTTGAATGAAAAAGACGCCGAAGCCAAAATCCAGTACCGAAACACCAAAGAGCAGCAAGCCATGCCTAAGGAAAAAAGCCCCGGCGACAATATTGTTTTGTATAAAAAAGATTTAGAAGAGCGAAAAGAATGGGAAAAAAATCAGGCCTTAATGCGCCTTCAACAGGTCAAAGAGAATAAGGCCTTAATGGCTCATCCCTTATTTCGAAGCATTTCTGAAGAAGAAGAGCTGGATTTAAATTCTAAAAGGCCACGCTTTGATTATAAAAAGCGGATGCTCTATAGTTCGAAGGGGTCCATCATACCGCCTTCGCCGACCGGCCGTCGAATTAAAGAAAGTGGGCCTTTTAATTCACCAAGTCCGCCATCAGTGCCATCGGGTCCAAACTACGATGATTTTCCACCACCACCGCCGCCCATGTTTGGCAATGAGGGTGGCCAGGAAGATTTTCCACCACCACCGCCGCCAGCTTTTGATGATTTCGATAATGATTTTCCACCACCGCCACCACCTCCGCCGATGGATTTTCCCCCACCGGGGAACTAATTTTCAGAGCTAATTTACTTCATCGGTAGAATCTCTTCCGTCGTAAGACCACTCAACTGGCTGAGTCTTTTTAAGAGGCGCCAAAAAATTAAAAATAAAAAACCCATGGAAGGCAATAGGATCACCATCATGGCCCATTTAGTCATATCGGCGATTTGATGATTTAAGGCCACGGACTGGGCGTTCGAATCAAGGCCCGCCTCCAAAGGTAAAAATATTCGAGTCGCTAAGGCGAAATTCATGATCGCACTCAAAAAAAATGAACAAGACAGCCACATGGTCGAAGTTTTCATTAACTGCGCAAATTCAGTTTCTTTGTGATTCTGTTGAAGCTTTTCCATCAGCAAATCAATATTGATCAGTTGGGGATTCACAAACAGAGTTTTAATAAAAGGCTTCTGCGAAAAAGCTGACAAAAAAACAAAAGTTCCTACCAGTGCGGGAAAAGCGGCCTCCTTCACTGAGAACCAAATACCACCCAGCCCCAAGACGGCAAGACCGCCTGTTAAAAGCACATTCGTCATGCCAAGAATTGAAAAGACATTGGCTTTTTTTCTTTTCAAGCCGTCGTAAATTCCGTAACCAACGGGGAAGGCTAACGCCAAAATTAAGGTTGGAAAAGCGCCGATTCTTTCAGACAAATATTTCAGAATTAAAATTGGAAATAGAATATTAAAAACAAGGTTAAACAGGCCATTTTCTGGGGGCGCCGCCGCGGAGGTCTTTTGCATGACAGTGAGTGTTGCTAAAATAAATTAAAAAAGCAAGTTTCACGGTTGGTCGTCATCATAAAAAAAACCAGGCTGACCTCTAAGGGCAGCCTGGTTTGGCTTTCATGGTGAACGAAGTTATTGCCCGGCCTTCAGCGATCCTTCAGATAAGTGAAGGAATAAGCGGCATTCATCTGCTTTTGGAACGCATTTTTTACCCTCATGTTCGTCATCATCATCTTTATCGTCGTCGTCTTGATCATCTTTGTCTGTGGTGGCTTTGGCTTGAAGATGGCTTGAAGACTCAGCTTCTTCGACATCGTCCTTATCATCGTCGTCCTCGGAGTCGCATTTTTTAGCCTCGCAAGTATTTTTAACGGCTTGCCTTGAAGCGTCCACCTTAAAACTTAAAGTGTAAAGTTGCCCTTGTGTCACAACATAGTCCTGACGATCTAGCATCAAGCGAATCTTATGACCTGGCATCGCAGCTGAAACACCGAGCATGGTTTGCTGGTTAGCGGCCAACATAAGGCTTCCTGTTTTTGCTAGCTCTAAATCAATTTTATCGATTTTTCGAGCCGAGTGAAGGGCGCGAACGACAATCTTGTGCGCTGAGCCCATCGCTGAATCATTTTTGATAATTTCAAATAAATGCGAACTAGCGCCAGAAGCACTGGGCGCTTTGACCTCTAGGATATGTAGGGAAATATCCGACAATCCCATTTTGTCACATTGAAGAGACGTTGCCGGCGGTAAGACCGCGACGGGGGCCGGACCGTCCGTATTGATAGGTGGAGTCGCTGCTGGTTGAGCCGGCTGATCAATAGGTCCAACAATCAGTCCTGGGTCTGCCGTCGTACTGATTTTTGACGATTCTGTTCCCTGGCTACTGAGGGTTAAACCCCCCGGCTGACCACAGTTTTGAAAGGCTATTAGGATCACAAAGGTTCCTAAAAAGGCACTCAAGATTCTTTGGATTGAATTCATAATTCCCCCTGGTTTAAGGATAAGGCAGCCACTGTTTGGTATCAACAGCGAAAATAAATATATTTTATAGATCGGTTTAAAGAGGTGACTGCAACAAAAGTGCCTCACAATAAAACATATTAAAAATTTTTGCTAAAAAAAGGTGCTCAAGGCAGTTTATCAAAGAGTTTAAGAGGGATTTTGCTGATGGATAAAAGCAAGGATATTTTTTAAGGCCGCAGAGTCGCTATGACCCAAAGATTCTATAATTTCGAAATGGGACTCGGTTTTTAATTCTAGATATTCAGCCGTTCGACAGGCCTTTATATTGTTCTTTGCTGCCACTGATCCAAGCACCGCCGTGGACAAAAACTAAAATAGGAACTTTTTTTGGAGTGCTGGCTTCGTAGAAATCAAAAGATTGAGCGGCCGCGAATCGAAAAAATGAAAAAAACAACAACGAGTAAAGCAATTAAAATCCTTCAGTTACAGACGTCTCAAATAAAGACACAGATCAAAATCTATGTTGACATGTTTCCCGTTGATTCGACCAAGGGATTTTAAGAAAAGCTCGACGTAAGGCGGATCGCGTAATGAGTGAAAAAACCGATAAAGCTCTTAGGGTGTTTATCTTTAATAAAAGACTTCTTTTAATCTTGGGTTTTATCTTTTTTTCAGCTCAAGCCTGGGCTGAAAAGGTGACCTTTGACCTTGAAAATCAAGAGAAGACGACAGTCTATGCCGTGCCTGGTTTTGATTACTACTCTTGCAAAATGGATAATGGCTGCGATCCCCAAAATGATCCTATTGCTTGGCCCGATAAAAATTCGAACGTCGAATTGGTCTTGGATAAATCAGGAAAGCCAGTGACAGCCCATGTGAATGGGACAAAAGGGGAATGGTTCAAAGTTAAAACTTCCTATAAGCGAGAGGGCAAAGTGAAGGATGTTGAAGGATGGATCGAGGGGTCCTATTTAAATATTCCAAAACCGAAGCCAAAATTAAAAAAACCAGCTCCCCTCTGTGATGACAAATCGCCAGGGCCTGAAAAGTCGGGTCATGATATTTTAGACAAAGCCAAAGAAACCCACCAAGATGAAATCGATAAGATGGCGAATAAAATTTCATCCAAAATCGGACAGTGCGTGATCGCTGATGCTCTTCCGCTGAAAAAGCCTAAAAGCGATTGGACCGCTGAGCGCCCACTCTATGACCAAGCGATATTGCCAACTTTAAAAAAACAATCGGCCCTGGTCGAAGATGGCAAAACGGTGATCACGAACGAACAATTGATCGAAATTGATATGCTTTCACGAACCATGTATGCCGAAATGGCCATGTGTGGGCACAATCATCCGGAATACTTGGATATTGTCGCCCGAGTCGTGGTGAACCGGGCCGATTTTGACAAAAAATTTCGAAGCGAAAAAAAGTCGCCGTCCGAATTTTCAGATGAAAGTCGACACTTCGATCTTAAACATCGTGAAGGCGAAACTCCGCTGATGGGTGTTTTAACGTCTTCCAGAAAATTCAATCCTTGGGATATGTACCTTCGGAAAGGCGTCTTTAATCAAAGTGGAGTTTCGCAAGCCTTGTGTCCGCCTTCTTCTGATGAAGTTTTTTGGGGATCATCTGCACGAAAAAAAGGGGACCGCGTTCCAAGTTCGGAAAGAACCGTTTGGAATAAGATTTTAAAAGTCGCCACCGAAGCCATTTTATACCAAGATCATTTCAAAAACAGAACTCGCGACCTGGGTGATATTTTATTATTTCAAACGCAAATTTATGAAAAGCAAAATATGTCAAAATTTCAGAATCGCCCGCAGGTTTTTAGAAAAGTGGATGGCGAAAAGATCAACAACAATTATTGCGCAGCTATTTATTCAGCCGCCGAATGGCAGAAAAAATATTTGCCCCTGGAAAATAAAAAAATCGCCAGCGCAAAATAAATACCTACATACAAAACGACATCGGCTTGAAGATGTTCGGCCATTAAATAATTTTTCCACTCCAAAGTTTCTTTAAAAAAACTTCATAATTCAAATAATCGATATCGTCGAATGAGCCCTCTTTTAGGAATTGGCCAACAACGCTGTATTTTTTGATCAATCGTTCTTCTTTAAGGGCAGATAAGCCTTTCGAAAATTCTGGCTTAAAAAAACGTCCTAATTTAAACTCAAGAGCAAGATCATCTCCAATAATTAAATCGACTTCGTAGCCTTTCGAGCGCCAATACGAAATTGGCTTTTTAATCCGCTGATAAGACATATAGGTTCTGATTTCTTGGATCATAAACTGTTCAAAATTAACCCCTAAATCAGAACTATTTTCTGCGATTGGCAATTTTCTTGCAAAGTAATTAGAAACTCCGCAGTCAAAAAAATAAAACTTCGATTTAGTGGATGCTTTTCTATTCAACGTCTTTTGATACGGCAACAATTCGAACCCAATCAATGTATCTTTTAAAATTTCAATGTGATTTTCAATGGTTCTGGCTGGAACACCTGAATCATTTGATAAATTTTGATAATTTAATTCTTGCCCGTTTGATAAGGCCATGGTTTCGATAAAACGAACAAATCTTTCATAGTTTCTGACGGCCGCTTCAGCCTTAATTTCTTCGGCCAAATAAATTCTTCCGTAAGCCTCTAGATCTTCGATTGGCTCTGAAGAATTCCACACTAAAGGCAGGCCTCCATAGCTTAAGTATTTCAAAAGATTGAAGTCGGTAAGTTCGTTGTAAGTTAGCGGAAAAAGCTGAGCTTCACGGGCCCGCCCGCCCAACATGTTAGCCCCTGCCTTTTTTAGTTTCCGAACGGAGCTTCCTGTCAGCAAAAACCTGATTTTTCTTGTCTCGATAAGCCTATGAACTTCATCCAACAACATTGGTAATTTTTGAATTTCATCAATCACAACCACTTTGTCGGTCACTTTAATTTTTTCTCCCAAAGCTTTGGGTCTTCGTAAAAATTCTTCATAGACATCAGCATCCAAAAGATCGAAAACTGGAACTGATTTTAGTTGGCTACGAATTAATGAGCTTTTGCCCGTCGCTCGAGGGCCGAACAAAAAATAATTCGATTTTCCAAGAAGGTCTTTTAAGTTAAGTGTTCTTTTGTACATCCTGTGATTGTATCAGAATCGGCAATAAGTTGCCATATTTGCTTCAAAATCGGCAACTTGTTGCCGATTTTGAAGCAAATATGTATTTAAAACGATTATAGATGATTTCCAGGGTTTAGTCATTCAGTTGTCCAAGGTAGAATTGCGTTTTAATCAGATTTTTTTGAAATTCCATATCGTATTCTAATGATTGCACCTGTGATTCTAGGTAATTAGAAAGAACAGTGATTAAATCTAAATAACTAACTCGTCCCATTCTGTACTCTTGTTCGATGCTGGTAAAATTATCTTTTTCTATTTTTTCAAGTTCTTTTGCTAATCTGTAAGATTTTAAAAAAGCCGTCTTGGTTGTCATAAAATCTTGCCACTCCTTACGGGCAGTCAGGCTTTCGCTTTCAAGATCATGTTGTGCGATTCGCTCGGTGGCTTCTTGGATTTCAAGACGATTCCGACGAACTCCCCAGTCCCATAGATTCCACTTTAAAGTCAAAAGGGCATTCCAACTTGTGGCTTCTTGATCCTTAAAGTTCAGGCCTGTTTCAATATAGTTTTGGCTTCCGTAACTGGCGGCTGCAGTTAAGAAAACTTCAGGCCAAAGTTTTCGCTTGATGAGGGCATTTTGGTGATCTGAAATCATTTTCTGTTTTTCTAAAACTTTTTCTGCCACGATCCAAGGGATTTGTGGAGTTCGTTGCAGGTCTTCCAAATGAGTCGAATATTTTAAAAGACAGTCGATATTTGAATTTTCTTCTGACAAGAAGCCAACCTTTTCAAAAAGCGCTGATTTTGCTTTTTCAACATCTTTTGCAGAACGAATCAAATCAAGTTCACTGCGCTGGCTTTGGGCTTTAAAACGAATAAAATCTTTGCGTGTTTTTATTCCATTTCGAAATTGGGCGGTCACCCAATCCAACTGACGTGCCAGCTCTTTAGAATATTTTTCGGTGATATCTTGTCGTTTTTCGGCCAAACAATAGTCAAAATAAAATGAGCTGACGTCGACAACTAATCGGCCTGTTAAATCTTGATATCGAAGCTTAGCAATTTCTTTTCGTAAAGTTTGAATTTTGCTTTTTTTATAACTTTCACCATTGTCGTAAAGACTTTCGTTAAGAAGCAGGCTTGTTTCCGATCGCCAAGGGGAAAGCGTTGCGACAGGTTTTGACTCTTGTCTTCCATGCACGGCTAGTAAATCTAAAGTGGGAAACCAATAGACACGGCTATTCTTATCTTCAAGTTCAGCTGATAAAAATGAATCTTTGGCTCGAAGAATATTTGGGGACTCTGCAAGTGCTTTCTTGATCAGTTGTTCTCGGCTCCAAGCTGTCGCTTGAGCGGCCGGTGAAATTAGAATCAGAAGAAGCACTAGTTTTTTCATTGATTGATCATCCCAAAAATAACCGATTGGAAAGAATGTAGTTTATTTAGTTCCTAGTAAACTTGCTACTAAGGGATTATTTTTAGGTATCAGCACCACCTCACCAGGATTTTCTAGAACTTTCTGAGTCTCTAGGACTTGAAATAAAGCCTCTGAAACATCTTTATCCTGTGCAATTTCGCTAAGGGCTTTCCCGACAATCTGCGGGCGTACGGCGCCGGCTTTCCCGAACTCGATCGAAGCCGTTCTTTGCGCCGTGTTTGTAATGACGTGAACTTGATTATCGCCATCCTGCTTGATCGATGCTGTGACTTGGCGCAAGCGATTGACGACTTTACTTTCAATTTCACGGATCATATTTTCGTCGCGAAAATGAACTTTTCGAATGTAGATAGAACCTAATTTAAAACCCCAATCTTGGGACTTATTCGTCACTTCATTGCGAACCACTTGGCTTAACGAATGTCGATCTGTCAGCATTTTTGAAAGTGGCAAATTACTCAGGCATCGGACGGTGGCATTGCTGACATTGGCCGCCAGCGAGCCTCGGGGGTCCGAGTTCTTAAATAAGTAAGAGATCGGATTATTGATATAGGTTTCATACCAGATTCCGACGCCCATGGGAGCGCCTTCTTCAGAATTAACGGCCTGACTGCGCAAGTAAGACTGATCCATCCTTAAATCCAGAACGTAAACTTTACCTAAGAAATTAATGACGAAGGCTTTCCAAGAAAGCTTCGGCCAAAGAAAGTGCAGCCCAGGTTCTGTCAATGTGGCGACTACTTCGCCAAATAAAGTGTAAACCTGACAGGTGGCTTCGCTGACGGTGGTGTAGAATAAAAATAACTGAAGAATTTTAAGAAGGACAACTTCAAAAATTAGAGCCGCAAAAAGGCCCGTAAGGATTTCTAATGCAAAAGATTCCATGAAAGCGATCTCCTATTTTTCTAGTACAACCCGTTTAGCTTTTTGAAAGACATTGATTTTAATATTTCTGACAAAATTTTGAAGGACATCGGGGCCACTTTTTTTAAGCTCTTTTAATTGATTGGCCAAAGCAATTAAAGGTTCGACTTCGGCCTGAACTTTTAAAGTCTCAATTTCAACAGCCCGCCGTGATAAAACAATTGTTTGATCTGCCGAAGCCTTGGCTAAGCTGATTTCCGAAGAGACATTATTATAAGCTGTATTGATCGCGGCCAGGGCACTTTCGACTTCATGGGGCGGTTCAATCCCGGTGATCAAGGAAGCTTCAAGAAGCATTCCGTATCGCGCCGATGAACTTTTACATTCTTCTAACATCGTGTCGTTAATTTCACGCAAGTTTTTGCGAAGATCATTGATTGAAACATTGTCAGAAATATGAGTGTCGCTAAGAATCAGACTTGTGGGCTCTAGGGATTTGACAGAGCTTTCATAGTTCGCAATTTTTTCCCTTAAAATGGAAACAAAATAACCCATCACATGGGCAATGGGGTTTTTAATTCCAAAGAAATAAGCATACAGATTTTGTTCACAAACCCTAAAGCGGATTTGGCCATTAAGCCCAATGTTCAGTTGATCCTGGGTGACAGCTTCCAGCAAAGTACCGTTATGATTGGCGGCAAGGCTTTCGGGGTCGGTGGCCATATTCATAGTTTCAGTGGCTATCGAGGCCTTGTAAATTCGCTCCCAGGGCATTTTAAAATGCAGACCAGGGCCGATGATGGTTACGACTGGAAAATCGTAACGCTCTTTTTCTTCGGCGTTCAGTGATTGAGCCATCGGTTGAGCTGTGGTTCTAAGATCTTTGAATCTGTCGGCTCTGCCAAAGACAGTTTTTACAGCTCTTTCGTTTTGGTCCACCGTATAAAATCCAAATAAGATACATCGAATCAGGAAGTAAATTAAAATTCCAAGAAACAGTCCCAATGGGCCTCCGTGGTCTATTTTATTGCTTTTTGATGATTAGAATTCAGGGGTGATGGCTTGTCAAAGCTATTGGGCCCGAATCAGATTCAGAATGAGATTCCAGTGACTTTGCCTTCGAGAGGCGCAGAAAAAGCTTAAAAGTTAGACAATTTTTAGGCAAATCATTTATCCTTAAGCATGGAGGTTGTTGTGGCTTCCAACTGCCCCACTTAAGTCTGCGCTACGCACACTTAAGTGGGGCAGTTGGTGATATTTAAGCCTCTTATTTCTTGAGGGTTTGAAAAAAGGAAAACTCATGCAAGAGTTTTCCTTCTGTTGATTCAATATTTTTAATAGAGTTAATATTTCCTTCGTCTACATAGCTGCTCTCCATGGTTCTTATGCCGTTCTTAGCCATATTAATAATCACGTGATGACGTAAATACTTACTTAGTTTCTTTCCTTGGTACTCAGGTAAAATTCCAATATGAATCATGCGCGCTCGCGCGATCAGATGTCTTTTAGAAACTATTGAAAATAAGTTGTGGGCATCTGAAGACTCTTGGTTTAAGACCTGATTAAAATCAAGCATGGCCATGCAAAACCCTATCGGGACCTGGTCCTTAAGTAAAAAGCTGCAGAAGCCTTTTGTTTGAGCCATCCAACTGAGTCTAAAAATATCCCAGTTCTCTTCATCGGTCAGCCAGGTCAAATTAAAATGATCAGCAAAGGCTTGCTTGGAAATCTTATTTACAATTTTCATTTCCTTTTGAAACCCTATCCGCCGAAAGGGTCGAACCGAAAAACCAAGAGGCAGAGTGATCATCTCACTTGTAATTTTTAAAATAAGTTCAGATGTTATCTGCGTTTCAAAGCTAAAATATTTTCGATACAAATTTAGTTCTGAGCTTTGCCATAATACTTGAAGACCCTGATGCGTTCCGGCGGTCGCAAAGCCAATTTTTTTAAAATCCACATTATTTTTTAATTGATCCATTGGAATCGAAAGCCCCAAATAAGCGTGTGCGTTCATCGGTCCTATAAAGGATTCTTTAGGAAATTCTTTTCGCAAGGATTGCCAAAAAAATGAAGCTTCGCTATTTGTTAGGTCAGGGAGGCAAGCGACTAAACCCATCGAAGGCTTGATTCGTGGGTCTGGTTTGTGAAAAAATACTTGGGCACAGATGATTGTTTGCCCGCGCTTCTTTAGACAAAGCGACCGAACTGTGAAATTCTTTAAAACTAAAAAATCACCTTTAAGAAGCCGCTTCATAATATAATCAGCATTAGAATAAGATTTATAATGAATCTTCGTTTTGTTCCAAAGTTCGAAATGCTCTTGGTAAAGATCTTCAGGGGACAGCACTTCAAAACTTAATTCGCTCATTTAAAGACCCTTATAGGTATCTAAGAAAATTTTAGATTTTATAATTTCCTTGGTTGCATGAGCATAAAAATGAAGTGGATTTTCATATTTTGACAAATATTTACGAAGTTCAGAAAAGGCTTCGACCAAAGCATTCACTTCCGTTTCAGAATGAAGACTAGTGACAGAAATCCTTAGAACTCCTTCATCATGTGGAACCGCTGGGAAAACAACTGAATTAACATACATTCCAAGATCAAACATTCTTCGACCGGCCATCATAGTCAGTAAATCACTTCCCATGGGCACGGGAATAATAGGTGATGGGTCCATGGATACCTTATAGCCAATGGAATTTAGCCTTGCGCGAATCTCTAGTGAATTATCTTTTAATTTCGACCGCAAAGCTTGACCTTCTGGTGACTTTGAAATCTGCAGGGCTTTTAAGGCGCCTGCGACGGCCGAAGGTTGAATCGTTCCAGAAAAGATATAGGCCTTTGAACTTAACCGAATCAAGTCAATGATGGCGGCCTGACCACTGATAAACCCACCATAAGAACTAAAAGCTTTTTGCAGACTGCCAGTGACTAAAATATTTCCCCAGGGAAGTTGGTATTTTTCGACAACGCCGCCGCCGTTTTCTCCGAAAATGCCAATTCCGTGAGCATCGTCGATATACAATACCGTATTTTGTTCTTTACAAAATTGGTCCCACTCCAAGAGCGGCGGCGTATGCCCCTGCATGCTATACACGCCATCGACCAGTAATACATTGTGCTCAAGTCTTGAATCAAGGATCGTTTGTTGGGCTTTTGTGACCTTTGAAATATCAACCGGAATAATTTTGGCACCCTTAGCTTGGGCTATAAGACTGGCTTGATACATTGACATATGAGCATGACGATCAATAAAAATGGCCGATTGTTGATTGCTGTACAAAGCCGGAAGTACGCCCGCATGAATCTGCGAAATATTGTGTCCTATCAATGTTTTTTCAGCGCCGACAAGTTTTGAGAGATTTTCTTCAAGTTCAAATATATTGCTATGAGACGCAAAAACCCGTGAACAGCCCGCGTGAGTTCCCCATTCCTGAACCGCTTGTTGGCTGGCCGTGATTACTTCTGGATGGAAATCAAACCCCAGATAATTAGCTGAGCCGAAGTTAATCACTTCCTTTCCGTTGAGGACAATTTTTCTTTTATCCACTTTACTAGTGACTGCGTATTTGCCATGGAAGGATTCCAATAAGTTTCCTAGTTTTTTAAGTCGCTGAATTTCAGGCAATTTCATCCGCGTACGAATTAACTGAGCTAGGGGCGAGTGATCCTTCGAACTTGGTTTTTTTAATTGTGGTGTTTGCATAGTTGGAAACTTACTCGTTTGCCTTACAGATCGCAAATTTCGCAGCCTACAGAGCGGTCTTTTTATGAAAAGTTCATGACTGTTCAAAAGTATGACAGTTTTTTGGGTCGAAAGAGCTGCCTTCTACGGCCCTAGATAAATGGCTTATGCCTTGCAACGTCTGCGTGGCATAACTCCTAAAAAAAGAGGAACAGCTTATGAAAAAAAATGAGAGCAACGCAGGAATGAAGATGTGCATGGGTCAGAAATTAAAAATTCAAGACCAAAATCTGAATACAGAGTATAAAAAATTAATGAGCCTTCTTAAAAGAGATTCTTCTTCAGAATCTCATGAGATTTTAAGTCGTATCGTTAAAAATTAGAAAGCCTGGATTGCGATGCGCGACACCACTTGTGATGTTGAAGGCATCGAAATGTTGGGCGGGTCCGGCGAGGGCTTGGTGATTTTAGGATGCTTGAATCGAATGACCTCTGAGCGAGCAGTGGAACTTAAAAATATGGAAAAATATGCTGGCTTGGGTGAGGGACTTTAATAGTCTTTCAGCTAAATCCTTTTTTTTTGGATTTATTCCTTACTTGGCCCTTTGAACAAAAGCTTGCAATTTTTTAATAAGGCAACTGACCCGAGCATCCATATTTATTTTCTCGGAGCCAAGAAGTAGTGATGGTCGATTTGCTTTTCCCTTCCAAGTCGTTCCACAAGAAAGAGGGACTGTAAGGCCCGTACTCGGCGGCATTAATATTCGGACCCCCGGGTCTAGGAACGATATCTAGCTCAAGCTGCTCACAGAAGCTTCCCGGGTTACAAAATTCTACTTTTAGTGTGCAGAACAAACCGGCACATTGTGAAATCAATTTGCGATATTCAAAATCAGGGTGATCAGTCAAATAGCGAACCATCTTTCCGCGGGCTTGTTCGCTCAAATTTATAGATTCGACACGATTTACGGAAAAAAGAGTTTGAATTATAATTCGGTTTTCCAAATTGTGGGTGGATGCTTTATTATAATAGTTAATCAGATTTGGTTGCATCCATCCATCACGAATCATTACAAAAGCCACCGAAGCATCAATTTTTTGTTTGCAAGCTTTGAATCTTGTGTCGGAATAAGAATAACTGAAGCCGTCGACTTCAAGTATATGGGAAAATATATATTTAATCAGTCGGATGCAATCACGACTTAATTTGCTGCCGCCGCTTTCAAAAAATACTTGAGCTCCTTCGCTGTTGGGACAGTTGAAGTGGCTTTCTACCTGATAAGCTTTTGAAACCAAAAGCTTATCCTCAATGATCGGCGGCGATGACAAATCCAGCAGATTAAACCCGATAGGCAATTTCATTTCTATTAATAACCACTCGGATCCACCATAACTCCTGGTCACAATAGGGTCCACGGCCGCGTACAAACCTGAACCGTACATATTGTAGGCGCCCTCAGAAGAGCCGAAGGCTCTCCAAAAAGTTGTGGCGCCGCTTTGTGCAAGTTGTAGATTTGAAGAGTCGCCTTTGGCTCCATTGCCAGACCAATTGTAAACCGTTACTGGTTGCTTCAATTTAAAAATTTGCTTTTGAAAGATCTCTACTAAAGGGCTTATGTTAACCCCTTCGAACATGGCCTCTGATTTCGCATTGGCAAAAGAAAGCTGCGAGCCAATGAGAATCGAACATAATGATATTAAAATGGCATAAGGCATTTTTAAATCTCCGTTAAAAAATTGAAACCAAATATTGTGAGTTAATCGTGAGCGAGGGGACACCCACCAAATCATGATTATCACAGGTTAAAAACTGAGTTTTTAAATTATAATCGAAAGAGTCACAGCGTGTTCGCTGATGAATCTCGCCCCTAGGGCCGGATATTTCTAGAAGGACTGAACCTGCCGCCAGAGAATCATTTGTCTTAGATACAAAGGCCAGATCACCACTTGCTTTAAAGCACCCTTTTTCTGAGCACTGCTGAATACTGAAATTTTTTAAGTGCGAAGACTTTAAGGGTGCGGCCGCGGCAGATAAGCTTATGCATAAGAAAAAAAAGATGACCTGTTTCATGGACGGGCACACTTTGGACGGGACGTGGTAAGAACCGCGTTGGCATCCCCTTTCGGTAGCATTCCTCCAAGGGTGGGAGCCCTTACAGATTCTAAATTCCCACAAGCATCGAATTTAAAGGGGCCTATGCTTTGAAGCTGGGCCACCGGATGATCAAAGAGTGCGGCGATATTAACGTTAGATTGTAAAGGCTCTGCGCCCTGCTCACTTCTAATCTGTGTAGGCCCGCCAGTGAGTAGGGCTTCATATTGCGATAAATAGGGTTTGAGCATGGAGTAAACGCAGAGGCCACGGTTGGCATGCATACCAATCCGATTTCTAGCATTGTTATAACCCCCGACACAAAGCTCGTCTTGTCGATCCAGCGCCCAGCGAAGTTCACCGATTGTATCCAAGCCAAGGGTTCCAAATTCACCACTGTAGGGTTTAATTCTAGCCCGCCCAAGCATTGGTTCCTTCATAAAATGATCATAAATTTCCTGAGTTGAAATGCTTTTTTGCACCTGCTCCCAATGCTTAAAACTTATCATCCCTGAAAGATCATACGTATTTAACATCAGTAAATATTGCTGCACATAAGAAGCTAAAGTCTGAAAAATCTTAAAGTCGGCTCGATTCAAAGTGACTTCAAAACGAGTGCGGTTGGGAGGACAGATCAAATCGTATTCATAGGCTTCGGTAATTTTGATTTCACAGCCATCCACGAATCTTTGTTCCATATCATTAACTAATAAAGGAAATGCCTTGATGGTCAGCTCTTCATCTTTACGATTTTTTAGAAACAATCGGAATTCGTTCAGTGCTACATAAGATTTGTCGATATGGGTTTGCAGTGCGGCCTCTGTGCCTATATCTTTCGGTGCGTCTAAATACATTAATTTTTGCCACGGTAAAACTTCGCCATTTTTATTTCGAAGAACTAATTTTTCATAACTCTGCAAGGATGCCGGATCATTTTGTGCCAAGGGCTCAATTCTTGTGACAAGGCCTTTTTGCAAGATTAAGATTTTTAAAAAATTGTGAATAAACTGTGCCCTTAAATTCTGCGGATCGTTTTTTAAGGCTAAGGCAGCTACGTCATAAGCGGGCTCAATGCCATTTTCAGCAAGTAAAGTTTCAGCGTGATGCGATAACTCTTCCGCTTTTTCCTGCGGGGTAAGATTCGGATTCGCATTTGTGCTGGCCGCAGAAAGGTGAAGCGTTTCCGTTTCAGGCTCATCAAATTTTGAGCAGCTCGAAAGGCTGATCGCTAATGTAAGTCCCAGGAGTATTTTACTTCTAAATTTCATGATCAGTTCCTTGTCTTAGTCCATGTCCCATTACTGCTGAATATTTACATCACTACATCCAAAAAAGTTTTTCTTCATCCAACTGTCGATGTCTTTGTAAGTTTCTTTACCTTCAAGATCTTTCCAAAGAACTGGATAAGATTGGCCGTTGTACCTGAAGGTGTCCTCGGTTGAAATACGGGTTGGATAAACAGGACGAGGTGGAAGAACAGGAGGAATTTCTAAGCACTGCGGATCATTATAATCGTCGATTCCTATTGGACAGATTGTAATTTTATTACTAGTCCCTGTCTTATAGTTCCAAGTCGGATTGTCCCGCACGAAGTGGTAACCTGGATAATCTGGGAAAACATAAGGTGAGGTGGAAGACCTAAAAAAGTAATCAATAACGTATCGAAAATCATACATATCATGCATAAATTTATAAAAAAGAGATTGAATCTTAATTCGCTCTTCAACTTCATCAGTTGTCGAGGGGTTAAAAACCCGCACAAGCTCTGGCTTGATCCAGCGATCACTTGTGATTACAAATGCACTTCTCCAACTTTCATTTTTAGAAAGATAAAGCCCCCCATCTAATGCCGGAATGAGACCGACTCCCTTGACCTCATGGGAACAAGCACTGAAGTCGGAAGTCATATAATTGTAAACGAGGGCGTCGATCCGCAAAAGCTGGTCAAAAATAAGTTTTAAGTTTTTGGTGCAGACCGGGGAAGCCGCAAAATCTGGCCCAAAAAAAACTCCTGGTTCCAGCGGTGCAGTCAGTTTTTTTGATGAGCATTTCAAGGCCTCAAGAACTTTTATATTCTCATCGGACAGTGATATTAGTTGGTTTCCCGGTAAACTTGCATCGAACACGCGAAAACCGGTTGGTAGTTTAAACCGAATAAGGCTCCAAGAATCATGTCCGCCAAACCTGCGGGTGATTAACGGATCAACGGCAGCGTATAAGCCTAAGCCGTAATTATTGGATGGTGAGCTGACGGCGCAATTTTTCCAGTAACCCTGTGCCGCACGCCGAACATGCGCTAATGAAGTGGGATCGCTAGACAGGCTTGGTTGCGATTCATTGCTAGATTTTTCTGACCAACTGTAAACATAAACGGGTCGGTCCAAGGTTTTCACATAGGTTTGAAAGAATTTATAAAGCGGCCTGACATCGACGCCGTTCACTTCCATCGGTTCGGCGGTCTGTGCAAAAGAATTCGAATTTATGAGGACTGTAGTCGCAAGTACAAGCCCCAAGATTATTTTATTTTTGAATGTCATTCACCGCCCCTTGTCTTGAGTCCGGCAAAACTTTCAAAACATTGCAGCCTTGTCCATTTTTGGGATTGGCTGCGCAGTATTCGGCATAAGCAACGGCTTGTTTAAGTCCACGACCAATTTCGCGAGTCCAACTCTTTTCCGATTGATAAAGATCTTCATCCATATCTTTTAGTAACGGTGCCGGTAGGCCCAAACTTTTTAGGATATAGTCCATAACATATCGACTAAAGCGACCGTTTCCATCTTCGTAAGGATGAATCGCGATCAGCCATCGTTGCGCTCTGGCTGCAACCAGTAAGGGATCCGTAGCAGGATCTTTTTTGTTCAGCGCTTCAAGGGAATCATTGACGAACTTCAGCCAAAGATTTAATTGGTGTTCAAGCTCAAGTGGCGATGAATAGAGGATATATCCACACTGCCTTTCGACTCCGGCTGCATCCTTGTAAAATAAATCTGCAGAAATTT
>JAYWEQ010000001.1:0-5453 GCA_043779185.1 Pseudobdellovibrionaceae bacterium | reverse complement strand
GCGGCACCGGCCTTTTTCGCGGGTTGTGCGGGGCTGGAGGGCTTACAAAATTGTGCGGGATTATATTCAGTTGAATGAGAAGGAAGCTTTGGGGGACATACCCTATCGCAAAGCGCGACTTCGTGGGCTTTCGAACAGAGAATGGCAGATTTTGTGGACTTAGAAAATCGTCAGAAATGTTATGTCTGTTCGGGAAAAATTTTTGCGTAGATGGCTGTGTTTTTAAATTGGCCCAGAACTATTTCGTGATCTTGAAGTGTGCCCTCCAGAAGATAATCATTTCTTTCAGCAAGGGCGCAAGATTTTTGGTTCGCGGGGTCGCATCTGATTTCAATTCGGTGAAAACCCATGCTTTGCAAATGATTTTCAATCATTTTTAATGCCTTTGAAATCAGACCCTGACCTTCAAATTCAAAATGGAGCCAGTATCCAACTTCAAGTCTTCGATTTTTCCAGGACACAGAATGGATATGGAAAGATCCTATTATTTGATTTTTAAAAAAAAGACAGTAACCAATTTCATCTGCCAATGGATTTTCGATGTCACAGGCTTTTAAATAATCCCTGAGCGACGACAGGTCGCTAGCGCCTGGCCAAGAATGTTTTCGCTCGGGAGAATGTCGATCCGAAGTAATCAATGCCCATAAAGGCTCAGCTTGTTCAGCATCGAAGGCCTTTAATGAAAAAGAGTCCTCGGGGGACTCTAGAAAAATAGGAAAAGGTGTACTTTGAATCACCTGCATCCTTAGAATTTACCGACTGGGCTTACTGAGAGCCAGTCTTTTCTTTAACATTTGCAGGGATCCGTTCAGGCAATTGCTGACGATCCATGCTGGTGATTTTTTGACGAAGTTCCTCGATGCGCTTTGGATCTGTTTCCAAATTCAAAGCCTTATTGTACATTTTCAAAGCCCGATCCGTCAGAGTTTTTTTGTAATAAACATCTCCCAGGTGCTCGGCAATAATTCCGACAGCCGGCTGAGATTTATAAGCCCCTTCTAAAATTTTAATCGACTCATCCAGCTGGCCTTCTTTGAAAAGAATCCAACCCAAGGTGTCCATGACATAGCCGTCTTTGGGCTCAAGCTTCAAAGCTCGTCGAGCAAGGGCCTCGGCCTGATCCATATTTTCGCCTTTTTCAGCCCATGTGTAAGCTAAGTAATTAAGGCCTTGAATATGATTTGGATTCAGTTCCAAAACTTTCTGCATCGTCGCCACAACGTCATCTTTTTCGCCAGTTTTATCTTGAAGAGTGCCGTAATAAAAGTGCACTTGCGCTTCTTCTGGAAAAGTTTTTACCGCATTTTGCATGACCGATAAGGCTTTTGTCAGCTCGCCGCGCTCTTCTAACAACGAAGCATACATTGAATACACTTGCGGCTGACCTTTTTTATCGGCAATCGCTTTTTCTAAAATCTTAATTCCTTCGTCGATTTTGTTACGATTTTTTAAAAGAAACGCAGCGTGTGTCACCGCATCCGAATAGAAACGACTCCCACTGGGTATTTTTCTGTACTGAACGATCGCTTTTTCTTCGAACTTGGTCTCTTCGTAGACAGCGCCCAGGTAAAATCTAATTTTATCAGACTCTGGTGCTTCTTTTAAAATTTCTTCTAATTTCGTGGTGGCTTTATCGTAGATCTTTTTTTCGATCAAGATGAGAGCCATTTTTAATTTTACATTCAAGGCATCATCAGCGCCTTCTAAATACTCAAGCTGCTCGTAGGCTTCATCATATTTTCCAGCTTCCATATAGAACTGAGCTAAGATTTCAGCCACGCGGGTGTTGGGACCTTGATTTTTTTGAAAGCGAACAAGTAAATCTGTCGATTCTTTTTCTTTTTTCTCTCGGCTGTACAGGGCACTTAATGCAATGGCCGCATCAGCAAATCCTGGCTTTGCTTCCAAAGATTTTTTAAAAGCCTGTTCTGCAGCTTTCTGAAATTTGACTTCGGGCTGATCCAAGCGCACTCTTCCCATGTAATAGTAGATCAAGTGAACATTAGGATAATCTGGCTTTTTGGCTAAACTTTCAAAGTAACGAACAGCTTTGTCATATAATTTTTGCTCAGAATAAACGGCCCCCAGATAAAGCGGAGCTTCATTGTTGTTTGGATCTAATTTTAAAACAGTTTCATATTGTTCCGTCGCTTTAGGATAAAGCTTCATGGTCGAATAAAGACCGCCCAACAACATATGGGCTTCGATATTTTTGCCATCCTTTTTCGCAACTTCATTGGCTTGTTCAACGGCCTCGGTCACCATTCCCGCTTTAAGGTATTCTGCTGCTAGCCTTAATCGAACAGCACTTGATTCGGCATCGTAAAGCAGAGTCATTTTGAAAGCTTCGATGGCTTTTTGTCTGTGGCCTTCCATCGAAAGAGCCTCGCCGACGGAATAATGGTAGTCGGCTTGAGTTCTCATGTAGAGAGGATCAATGGTCGATGTTTGCTCGCTGGCCGAGGGCGGAGTTAAGGAAGCGGGCGCACGGTTGTGATCATTGAATGAAGATTCAAAGTACAGACCGTTTCCAGAGATGGACTCGGTTTCTTTGGGACTTGAGGCACAAGCGGAGATCATAGTTGCAATGGGAACCGCTATTAGAAGCTTGAAAGAGGCAGACATTAAATCTCCTTTATCTCTTAAGCTTTTCGGCCATTTCATTCTGATACTTGAAGAATCTGTAGTCTAAAAAGTAGAATCTGGCCTGCCTTAATATCGAGCAGGCTATAACTACCTGGAACCAGCCTCAGGAAGAGGCAGTTGAACGCGAATATCATCACCCTGAAGGGGGCCAGCTATGGCTTCGCTGGAATTACTTAACAAGACTTGATTATCTAAAGTTCCATTTGGGCCCAAAGACCAGACAACTAATTTGGATTCTGTGCCGTTAGGGAATATTTTGTATTGGTAAGGATGGCCCCAGGGGTCCATCCCCATGCTTCCTTGGTTTTTAAATTCTTTCAAAATGCCGCCGGCCTCAACATGACTTTGTACTGAAGCCAGTCCACGACTTTGAACAGGAGCGTTTTCAGCTGGCGAATCCGCCTTGGCCTCTTTGTAAATTTCGACAATTTGATAAGCCAAAACTTCGGCCTTTTGATGAGCCCGAACCAATTCGTTTTCTTTTGAATCAAGACCCCATGGGCAAAAAATCATGACGGCTGTAATGCCCCCTAAAGCCAAAACTCCGATCAGACCAGAGGTCCTAACTATTTGAATTTTATTGTTTTTCACAATATTTTCTCCCCGTTTATTGGGTTCATATATTGATAGATCGGAGTGCCTAACCAAAAACTTTAGGACCATTTACTAGTTTTCTTATTTGCTGTTTGACCCGATGTGTCTAAGTGTGGTTTAAACTTCACAAGTTAACTGCGGGAACGATTGATACGGCGTTTTTCCCTTGAAATTGCCACTACTTGACAAGGAGTGGCGCCCAGGGCTAAGTTGCCGCCACTGATAGGTTCTCGAGAGTTTTTCTGAAGTATCCCTTGTTGAAGTTAACACTTCACGCTAAGGGTTCTCCAGAGAAGTAACCGAGGGAAATCCAAAATGGGAGGCACTTTGATCAACCAAAACGAAACCATGACGAGCAAGCCGAATTCTAAAGTTAAAATCATCAAGCGTTACCAGAATCGTAAGCTCTATGACACTCAACAGAGTTGTTATGTTACTCTAGATGACATCGCCAAGATGATTCGGACCAACGAAGAAGTCATGGTCATTGATAATAAATCAAAAAATGACATCACGGCAGCGACATTAACTCAGATCATTTTTGAAGCAGAGAAAAAAGCTTCTCAATATGCTCCATTATTCACATTGCGCGAAATCATTCAAAACGGAAACGGCAGCATCTCTAATTTCTTAGCGAAATTGGGCGCCTTCCCTGAAGATTACGTTGTGAAGCAAGCTCAAGCTCAATCGCTTGAAAAAGCTTCTTCAGATGATGTGAAGCAAAATCTGGAAAACCGCGTTGTTGCAGCGACTCGCTACAGCACTGATAACGCCGTGAAAGCAGCCGCTGAAAAAGCGACTGTTCTTCCTGGTGGCAATCAAGAAGAAGAGACTCCAAATCTTCCTTCAAGCAACCAAAGCTTGAACACAAACCAGTAATCTTTTTTTTCATTTTAATTTAAAAAAACCCCAAGCCTTCAAAGCTTGGGTTTTTTTTAGTTTTCAGATTTATCTTTTTTCTCTTCTTTTTTGGCGGCTTGTTCGCGGGCGTGGGCTTCGCGATTTTTCTTTGAGGCTTCAACTAGTTTTGCAATGGCTGGATCTGGAGTTTTATCGATTTCTTTCAGGATCTCTGCAACGCGATTAATGTTTGAAGTCCAATCGGTCAATAAAAGTTGATTGGTGTTCTCATTAGATGTGATTTCACCATTCGGTGAGACCAGAATTCTTAGATCACGAACAACTGTGCTGGCCGGAACATTTTTAAACGAATAAATCCAAGTGTACATGCGCTCGGGCTTTAAGGATGGCCGTTCGGTACTGACTTCGTGAAGATCTCTTTGTAGATTTCGGGCCAGCTTAACGATCATCACATCGCCTTGCTTGCTGATGCCGAAGCCATTGATGGCCAAAGCTGATGAAAGTTGATTGAAGGCTTCTTCTGTCGAAATAGCTTCTTGATTAAAGATAGATATTTTCCCTCGAACACCAGGATCCACAATAAATTTTTGGCCTGACGCCTTCGAATAAATCTCAATAATTTTTGTGATCTCTTCATTATTAAAATACATCTTAATTTTTTCACCAGCTCCAGCCACCGAAAAAGAAATAACAACCATCAACAAAGAAAATAATTTCATTTAAATCTCCTCATATAAATCAGTTAGGTAAAAAATTAAACCACAACAACCCCACCCACCGATAGACCCAAAAAGGTCAGGCCCAATCTGGCACCAAAAAAAAGAACCTGATTCCTAGGCCGGGTCAACTTAGGTCAACGATCGCCAGACGCGAAAAACCTTCCGCCCAGCTTTGATCTCAACGCTTTGTCCGTCCAAATTTTCGTTCGTTGGACGCCCACCAAGATCGAAACCTTTAATAGAGTAATCATATTTGCCTGGCTTCAAGGGAACTCGAATCACCTGAATTGTTTGTGGTAGCAGTGACCATTGGCGAAGATCCGCGCGATCCGAGGCATGAAAAAAAATCCAAGCGATCAATCCTAGCAGTTCATTTTTTTGACGAATCTGATCCGCCATCACTTCTTTTGCAACAATTCCACCAATTCTACGACCTACTAAAGCGGCACGATCATCCATTAAAGTTTGAATCGCCGCACTTTCAACATTGTAAACGGGTCGACTGAAGTAAGACCCATTTCCGACAATTTGTAATTCTGCTTTTTCTGTTTGATTGTAGGTTGGCTGCAGGGTGGGAAATCTTGGTGAACTTTTATCGTAAGTTTTCCGTGGACCCCAGCCTTGCTGATAAAT